>CAZGKZ010000005.1:17671-20489 GCA_964526315.1 uncultured Geobacteraceae bacterium | reverse complement strand
GTGTCCTCCTGTTGAGAGAAAGTCTGGTTTACTGCGTGAATTTACGCTACTTAAATTGAATAGAGCTATGGAAATTATTTAAACTAAAAAATTATAGCCATACTAAATAAAAGTCAAGCTCAATCATTTAACTTACATGATATAACCCTTTCATCTCTGTCGCAATGCTGATGCCAAAAATAAAATAAATAAATAATACTCATAAAACAACAGGTTGGCTGATCAAGCACTTTTATCTTATAATAAAAAATGGATTAATGAAGTGAAATTTAGTGTTTTTAGGCTAAAAAGCGCCACTAACCTGATTATGAAAGGTATAAAATAGAGAGTCTATGAAAGTTGGCATTATTTCTGATACCCATATTCATTCTCTCGATGCAGGAATGAAATTAGCAGAAAAATTATTTAAAGGACCTTTTTCTGCGGTTGATGTGATTTTACATGCTGGCGATCATACCTTTTCTGACTTGGCGAGTTGCTTTTATCCACTCCCCTGGTACAGCGTGCGTGGCAATATGGATTTGCCGCAGCCAGATTTTCCCCTGCAAAGAGTTGTGCATTTGGCTGATATTCGAATTGGTATGGTCCATGGGTGGGGGGCTCCAAACGGGATAGAAAAACGGGTGTTGGACAGTTTTTCAGCAGAGAATATAGATGTTCTGGTTTTCGGCCATAGTCATCGGCCTGTTTGCCGCAGGGTTGGTTCTGTATTATTGTTGAACCCCGGCAGCCCAACTGATCGTCGTTCAGCGCCACATCATACGGTTGGGTTATTGCACATTGGTCAAGGAGTTGAAGGTGAGATTATCCGGATAGATTAATCTTCAGGGTTCTGAAATCTATCTGGCACTCGATGGGTAAAAATTTCACAATTTTCCCTGCCTGGACACTCTTCAATATTGCAAGGCTCCACATGGATGATGACATTTGATCCCGGGATCTCTTTTTCTATCCTTTTCTCCAGACTGTCGGTCAGTTCGTGGGCTTCGGCAACAGTCATGTCTTTGCAAACTTCCAGATGGAAATCCATAATTTTATTTGATCCGGAACGTCTGGTTCTGAGACCGTGATAACCGGCCAGTGGTCCTTCGTGGGTTCTGATCAGTTGATCAACCTGTTGTTGGATTTCGGCCGGGAGTTCATGATCAAGGATGTCGGTCAGGCTCCGTTTAATCAGCCGCAAGGCTTCACGTAGGATGTAGGCAGCAACCAGTATTGAAAGGGCTGAGTCAAGCCAATGGATATCAAACCAGCGTACCATCATTAATCCGGCCATCAAGCCGAGATTAGTGTAAATATCCATTCGAAAGTGGAGTGAGTCTGCTTCTAGTGCTGGGGAATCTGTCTGTTTAGCGACTCTGCTCAGGTTACGGGCAATCAGCCAAGAAGCGATTGCACTGAAAGCGAGAACTCCGATTCCCTGGTCAATTCTTTCAAGTTGGTTGTTTTGACTGAGACGAATAGCCGCGACATAGATGATCCAGATCCCTGAACCGGTGATGATCATGGCTTGAAAAAGGGTTGCCAGTGTTTCAAATTTACCATGACCAAAGGGGTGAGATTGATCGGGTGGCTGTTCCGCTTGACGAATTGCCATGAAGTTAACCCCGGACATGAGGATGTCGAGGAGGGAATCGATTGCGGAAGCCATGACCGCCATAGACCCACTCAACAGGGCAACAATCAATTTGATAATAGCAAGGAACAGCGCACCACAGATTGAAATGGCTGCAGCCTGTAATTTAGGGTTCTTGGTTATGAACACGGCTGACCTTTATTTGAGTGGACAGGAGGAGTTCCATACCATATAACCATCACCGCTGATTTCATGGAAACTTTCAATCCGTTCCTGGTAATATTCAATCCGGGAGCAAGCCTGATGAATCTGTTCAGTCAGTGAAGGGTCGACCATTTTTTTTTCAGCACAGAAGCGGTAGAAAAAATCAATACCAAGCAGAATATTCCCAAGTTCTTCCATGTTTGGTTCAAGGGTATTGATGATATACCAGTTTCCGGCAAAGCTATGAATTAATTCTGGAGATATGTCGATGATATTTGTGCGACGGTTATCGATCATGAAATCGCGCAAAAAATAATCTGCACCACTTGCATGGGATCCTGCCTTTATCGGAGAAAAATCGTTATTATTCAGTAGATGTTGATGATACTGTTGAAGTAGTTCTTTACATAAGTTATCAACTCTTAGTTCATCATCAAATGTTTCAATCACATATTTTTGGGGTTCAAAAAGATGTCCTTGTTCAGTTGTATCATGCATGAAATTCCTCTTTATTTTCTATACAGTGTTCTTGGGGATATCACCTGACCGATGATCTTTGATTCAGGGTGTTTTCTAGCATTTCAGTAGAGGGTGGTCAAGTTAAGGGCACTTGCTCTGATTTCCCTCTATTTACATCCAGAGAACCCTTTGTTAGGATACCCAACCTTGCTTGAATATTCTTATAACTTTACTTATCTCTTCGTAATTTCAGGGTGTTAGCATGTCAACAACAACTCCAGTAATGCGCCAGTATCTGGAAATAAAAGCAGATTATCAGGATGCCATCCTGTTTTTCCGTCTTGGCGATTTCTATGAGATGTTTATGGATGATGCAGTTCTCGCCTCCCGGGTTCTGGGGATCACCCTGACATCAAGAAACAAGGGGGTTGAGAATGCTGTGCCGCTGTGTGGTATCCCTTATCACAGTAGCCAGGGATATATTGCCAAATTGATTTCAGCTGGGCACAAAGTTGCCATCTGTGAACAGGTCGAAGATCCAAAAATGGCCAAGGGAATCGTAAAGCGCGAGGTGGTACG
>CAZGKZ010000005.1:14061-17571 GCA_964526315.1 uncultured Geobacteraceae bacterium | reverse complement strand
TATTTTCTGCCCAGCAGGCAGCTTCTGCCGTTCTCTATTACCTGCAACAGACGCAGAAGGATGAGCTTTGCCATATCCGCCCTTTGCAGACTTATCATACGCAGAACTTTATGATTCTGGATGACTCTACCCGGAGAAATCTTGAACTTACTGCAACCTTACAAGATGGCAAGAAACGGGGTTCTTTACTCGGGGTTCTTGATCGAACCGTGACAGCGATGGGGGGGAGAACTCTCAGACAGTGGATTCATTACCCTCTCATTGAGCAGGAGCAGATTAAACAGCGTCAGGACGCGGTTGCGGAGCTGGTTGAAGAGAGTTTGCCGCGGATTGATCTGATTGAATCACTCGATGGGGTGTATGATCTGGAGCGTTTAAATAGCAAAATTGCTATGGCCAGCGCGAATGCAAAAGATCTTATGGCACTCCGTGCTTCTTTAGAAAAACTTCCACAGATCGATGATCAACTCAGCTCATTTCAGAGTGACTATCTCAAAAAAATACGGCAACAGCTTGACCTGCTCCCAGAACTGGTTTCTCTGTTGGATCAGGCGATTGTTGCTGACCCTCCGTTTGTTTTACGTGATGGCGGGTTGATAAAAGATGGATTTAATCAGGAACTCGATGAATTAAGAACCATCAGCCGTGATGGTAAAGGTTGGATTGCAGCACTAGAACAGCAGGAACGGGAGCGGACCGGGATTCCATCTTTGAAAGTGAAATACAATAAAGTTTTCGGTTACTTTATTGAGATCACTCTGCGCAATCTTGATCGGGTTCCTGAAGATTATCAACGGAAGCAGACCTTGACCAATGCTGAGCGCTTTATCACCCCACAACTGAAAGAGTATGAGGAGAAGGTTCTGGGTGCTGAGGATCGCATTGTAGAGCTGGAATATAACCTGTTTCAGCAGGTAAGATTGAAAGCATCCGGTGAAGGGGGGCGGATTCAGCAGAGTGCTGAAGCTCTGGCGGTTCTTGATTCCTTACTCTCACTGGCTGATTTAGCCCATGAACGTAATTATGTCTGTCCGCAGATTGATAACTCCGGGGTGATTCAAATTGAAGGGGGAAGGCATCCGGTGGTTGAGGGGATGCCGTTAAAGGAGCCCTTTGTCCCGAATGATGTGCGTCTTGATACGGAGGAAAACCAACTTTTGATTATTACCGGCCCCAATATGGCTGGTAAATCGACTTTCATGCGTCAGGTGGCATTGATTACTCTGATGGCCCAACTGGGGAGTTTTGTCCCCGCTGAATCGGCACGAATTGGCGTTGTCGACCGGATTTTTACCCGGGTTGGTGCCAGTGATAATCTGGCTAAAGGGGAATCAACCTTTATGGTGGAGATGAACGAAACGGCAAACATCCTCCGCCACGCAACCCGTAACAGTTTGATTATTCTTGATGAAATAGGGCGTGGAACATCCACTTTTGATGGTGTCAGTATTGCCTGGGCGGTTGCGGAATATCTGCACGATAATTCAGCTGTTGCAGCAAAAACTCTGTTTGCGACCCACTATCATGAATTGACTGATCTGCCGCTGACCCGCGAACGGATCAAAAATTATAACGTTGCAGTCAAAGAGTGGAACGATGAAATTATTTTTCTCCGGAAAATAATCAGCGGAAGTGCCAGCCGTTCTTATGGAATTCAGGTCGGTCGACTGGCGGGTTTGCCGGACAGTGTGATTGATCGTGCCAAGGAAATTCTCCACAATCTGGAAGCTGGAGAATTTGTCCGCTCTGGCGAACCGCGTCTGGGGGAGGGGAGAAATCAAACTAAAAAACAACCACTGGCGCAACTTTCTCTATTCCCTACGCAGCAGGAAGATGAAATTCGTACCCGTTTGGAATCGATTGATATAAGGTGTACTACGCCAATTGAAGCATTAACGATTCTCGATCAATTACAAAAGATGTTGTCACGATGAAATTTAAATATTTTCTCACACTTGTCATCATCGTCATTCTATTTGTGGCCCTCCCCAGTGGGGTCTTTGCAGCAGATTTTTCTACTTTGCGTCACGATTATCAGCAGTTTCTCAAATCTTCGCAGCTGCAGCGTCAGCGCAAAAACTGGGAAAAATTGATAGATAAGTTCAGCTATTTCACGATCCACCAATCTCAGGATAAAAATATTGAAAAAGGATTTTTTCTCCTTGCCAGGGTTTGGGATGGGCTTTCTAAAGCTTCTGGAAGGCGCAGTGATGCAGAAAAAGCCATCGATCACTATATCGATCTGGTTGATCGTTTCCCGCATCATTATTTAGCTGATGATGCCTTGTTTGCTGCTGCAGAGATTGCCGAACAGCAACTTGGGGATCAGGTATTGGCTTACAATTTCTATCTGCGATTAGTCAAATCGATCCCCGATGGAGATATGGTTGTTGCCGCACAAAAGAATCTGGACCGACTCCCTGTTCCCGCTGAAAAAAAACCGGCCAAGGTTGTAAAACAACCGAAGAGTTATCAAGCTGTTGGCGATGCTCCCCGGTTGGTGGGGATCCGTTATTGGAGTGGTCCTGAGTATACCCGGATTGTTTTTGATCTAAGTGCCCCGGTTGTGGTGAAGCCCCATTATTTAAAAGGGGATAATCCACGTCTTTATTTTGATCTTCTCTATACGAAGTTGGGGCCTGATTTGCAGGCAATGGTCCCAGTTCGCAATGGTTTGGTAAAGCAGGTCAGAAGCAGTCGCTTTGACGAACAGCGGACGCGGGTTGTTATTGATTTGAGCCACGTTGCAGAATATAAGCTGGCGACCCTTGAAAATCCTCACCGTCTGGTTATTGATATACAAGGCCGCCCGCTTCAGGTTGGAATAAGTGCAACACCTCCCGGGAAAAAGGGTGTTGTCGCAGCTGCAGATGATTCAATTGCCAAGATCCTCAATAATACTTCTGAGCGACAGCCGGTTCTTCATATTCCACAAAAAGCCCACGATGAAGGGATTCATTTGATCGTTGTCGATGCCGGGCATGGCGGTAAAGATCCGGGGGCTATCGGGCCACATAAGGTTTACGAGAAGGATGTCGTTCTTAAAATGGCACATGCTCTAGCCAGAGCACTCCGTCAGCAAATGGGTGTCAAAGTTCTCTTGACCCGTTCTGATGACCATTACCTTAAACTGAGAGAGCGAACTGAGTATGCAAACCAGGTGGGTGCTGACCTGTTCATTTCACTTCATGCTAATGCGACGAATAATGGTAAGGCCTATGGGATTGAAACCTATTTTTTAAATCTGTCTAAAAATAATCAGGCGGCTGAAGTTGCCGCACGGGAAAATGGCACCACGTTGAAAGAAGTTGGCAATCTGGAAGGAATCCTTTTTGATCTGATGGCAAACGCAAAAATTAACGAATCAAGTCGTTTAGCTGCCGAGGTTCAACAGGCTCTGGTGGCCGGATTACGTCCTCACTATAGTCGAATCAAAGATCTGGGGGTTAAACAGGGTCCGTTTCACGTTTTGCTGGGTGCAACGATGCCGTCAGTTCTGATCGAATCAGG
>CAZGKZ010000005.1:0-13961 GCA_964526315.1 uncultured Geobacteraceae bacterium | reverse complement strand
GCTCGCCTTTTTCTTGACTCCCAACGACATAGAGTTCTTCAATTACACGATATAGGGGGCTCTGGAGAAAAGGTTGTCGCTGAACTAACCGCCGTTTTCGATCGGCTCAACGATAGCCTTTTTAAGGTTGTTTCCAGGGATCTGAGTGATGTTGCCCTGGCCGGTTGTTCACTGATTGCGTTGGGTGGTTATGGCCGCGCTGAAATGAACCCCCGTTCAGATCTCGATCTGATGTTTTTTTATGCGCCGGCAGGAAAAGAGGCGGCTAAAATCATTGCTGACCGGATGCTTTATCTGCTCTGGGATTTGCGCCTGGATGTTGGTTCCAGTGTCCGTTCTGCTGAGGAATGTGTTGAAGAAGCGCAAGACAGTACCGTCAGGTCGGCTTTATTGGATTCACGGCTCATTTCAGGAAGTTTGCAACTGTTTGATCGCTATCGTGAAACGGTTGGTCGTTTTGTCCTCAATCAGGACACACAACGCTTTATCAAACTTAAATTAGAGGAGCGAGCTGAGCGTAAACGTAGATATGGTTCCTCTGTTTACCTTCTCGAACCCAATCTGAAAGAGGGGGAGGGTGGCCTCAGGGAGCTACAGGAGGCTCTCTGGATTGCCCGGGTTAAGTTTAAATCTGACAATCTGAAAGGGTTACTCAAAAAAGGGGTGATCAATGAACAGGATTATCAGGAGTATGAATCTGCACTTGATTACCTTTGGAAAATACGTAATTTTCTCCATTTTAAAGGTAAAGGTCAGCGTAAGAGCGATCAATTAACCTTTGAGCAACAACAGTTGCTTGCCGATTTCTTTGGTTTTAAGAAAAAACGTCGGGATTCTGCAGTAGAACAGTTTATGCAGGAGTACTATGCCCACGCTATCCAGGTTGAACACTTGTCAACAACGCTGATTCTCACTGCCACCCAACCGGGAACCCCACCAAGGAAGAATGTATTTAATTTCTTTAGCAGAAGAAACCTTGAAGATGGTTTTTATATTATTCGTGGGGAGTTGCGTGCCAAAGAAGATCAACAGTTATTAGAAGATCCAACCCTGATGATGGTTGCTTTTGAGTTGGCGCAAAAACATGAAGTGCAATTGTGTCTGGAATTAAAACAGTTGATTCGGGAAAATACCCATCTGGTTAACGATGAACTACGGCGTTCCAAGCGGATCAATCACTCCTTTATGCAGATTTTACGTTACCCTAAAGGGGTGAGTAAAATTTTGCGAAAAATGCATCATCTGCAATTTCTCAATGCTTTTATCCCTGAATTTAAAAAGATTTATTGTCAGGTACAGTTTGATTTATATCATATTTATACTGTTGATATTCATACCCTGTTTGCAGTTGAAGAGATGGAGAAGCTCTGGCACGGTGATTATCAGCAGGTTCACCCCATGCTCACAGAGGTTGCCAGTAATATAGAAAAGCGTGAACTTTTGTTGTTGGCGATACTTTTTCATGACATTGGTAAGGGGGGCGGTAAGGATCATAGTGCTCGCGGGGCTGAAATGATTCCAACAATCGCCAGGCGATTACGTTTGAATCGGGAAGATAGCCAGCGACTTGAGTTCCTTGTATTAAACCATTTGCAGATGGCACATATCTCTCAGAGACGTGATTTGCAAGATTTTAAATTGATCAGTCAATTCGCCGATCTGATGGGGATGAGTGAAAATTTGCGGATGCTTTATCTCCTGACTTTTGCCGATATAAAGGCTGTTGGTCCTGATGTCTGGTCTGAATGGAAGGGGAGTTTGCTCCGGGAACTCTATGAAAAAACTTATGATGCTTTGGAAAAAAATGAATTCTATCAGGAAAAACGATCAGAGAAAATTCGCAATCGGAAGCGTAATATCCGTAAGGCCTTGCTGGGTGATTTTTCTGAAAGCCGGGTCAATAAAGCAATTAATAGTTTACATACCCGTTATCTGATGAGTTATCGCTCCCGGGAAATTATCCCCCATTTGCGTTTGGCACTCAGCCGTGGCAAGAAAACTCTGGTGATGCAGGTTCATCACAATCGTGAGGCTGAGCATACAGAGCTGACATTGGCAACAATCGATAGCACGGGGCTTTATTCACAGATTGCTGGAGTCCTGGCGGCCCACTCTATCAATATCCTCGGGGCACAGATTCATACCAGAAAAACCGGGGCTGTTCTGGATATCCTCCAGGTTAACAGCCTGATCGGTGGAACCGTTGAAAAACAACAGAAATGGCAACGGGTTGAAGCCGATCTGTGTGAAGTTCTTGAAGGACGTATTTTTGTCGAAGATTTATTTAACAAATGTCCGGAGCCGGACTATTTAAAGTCAACCAGTCAGCAACAGCCACAACAGGGAAATAAAGTAGAAATTGACAATACTGTCTCTGATCGATATACCGTCATCGATATTTTTGCGACGGATAAGGTCGGTTTGCTTTACGCCATTACCAAGACTCTGAACGAGTTGGGACTCTATATTGCCGTTTCTAAAATATCGACAAAGGTTGATCAGGTTGCCGATGTTTTTTATGTGTGTGATATTTTCAGTCAAAAAATTACTGACCCGGTAAAACTGGAAGAGATACGTTCCGCTTTGTTGCAACAATTGGAATAGATACAGGATTAATATGGATCGCTACCTGGACTTTTTTTTTAATTTTTTGTCTGTCGAAAAAGGTTTGTCGTCCAATACTCTCAATGCTTATGGTCGTGACTTAGCTGTCTATACAGACTATTTGAAAATGCATGAGAAGATTACAGATCCTGTTGCTATTAACCAATTAATGGTACTCCATTATTTAAACTTTTTGAAAAGTAGAGGACTTTCTCCGCGAAGTCGGGCACGGAATCTAAGTACCTTACGGAGCTTCCATCGTTTTTTACTCCGGGAAAATTATACAGAACACGACCCGACGGCATTGCTTGAGTCGCCACGCTCGCTTCCGGCATTGCCACGATTGCTGTCAAAAAAAGAGGTTGAGTGTTTACTGCAAGCCCCCACTGGCGATACCCCGATAGCGGTTAGAGACCGGGCGATGCTTGAAGTTCTCTATGCCACAGGGATGCGGGTTTCTGAGCTGGTAGGATTGCGTCTCGGTGATTTGAAACTCGACATCGGTTGCCTCAACGCTTTTGGCAAAGGTTCTAAACAGCGCCTTATTCCCCTTGGAGAGGTGGCTATTGAAATTCTGCAGGAATACCTGCAGAATGGTCGTCATAAATTATTAAAAAATCTGACCAGCGAGGAAGTTTTTCTCAATGTTAGAGGTAAAAAACTCAGCCGGCAGGGTTTCTGGAAGAATTTACGTAATTATGCACTTAAGGCAGAAATAAAACAGAAAGTTTATCCCCACATGTTACGGCACTCTTTTGCTACTCATCTCCTTGAAAATGGGGCAGATTTGCGCTCGGTACAAACGATGCTGGGGCATGTTGATATTTCGACCACTCAGATTTATACCCATGTTATTCAGGAACGGTTGCAGAAACTGCATCAGCAATACCACCCGCGTGGATAGGTTTTTATGCCGTTTCCTGCGCTTGCAAGGTAGAGGACACAATGAAATATATTATATTACTTGGTGATGGCATGTCCGATGAGCCAATCGGAGAACTTGGTGGGAAAACACCCTTGGAGGTTGCGGCGACACCCAATATGGATCGACTCAGTCAACGTGGAAAAATAGGTTTGGCCGCTACGGTTCCAGAAGGGTATCCACCGGGAAGTGATGTTGCGAACCTTTCGGTTTTTGGTTACGATCCGGCTGAGTGTTATTCGGGAAGATCACCTCTGGAAGCTGCCAGTATGGGGGTTGAATTGGCACCCGATGATGTTGCCTTCCGGTTGAATTTTGTCTGGTTGGAGGCTCACTATGGCAAACTCTATATGGGCGATTTTTCTGCCGGGCACATCTCTACAGAAGAGGCGAAGCCGCTTATTGAAACTTTACAGGAAGAACTGGGTGGGGATGAGTTTAATTTTTACCCTGGGGTTTCTTATCGGCACTTGATGGTGTGGAAAAATGGCAAAGATCAGCTCACTTTTACCCCCCCCCACGATATTTCTACTCAAAGTATTGAAGGAAATTTGCCGCAAGGGGATGGTGCGGAGATATTGCTTGATCTGACCAACTCGGCGCAAATGTTGTTAAATAATCACCCCATCAACAATCAGCGAATTGCCGAGAAAAAACTACCGGCTAACTCTATCTGGTTGTGGGGCCATGGCCGTAAACCGGTTATGGAAACCTACCAGCAGCGTTATGGTTTAACCGGAGCAGTTATTTCCGCTGTAGATTTGATTCGGGGAATCGGGGTCAATGCCGGCTTGGATATTATCGAAGTTCCCGGTGCAACTGGTTACCTTGACACCAACTATCGGGGGAAGGGTGAGTATGCCGTTAAGGCTCTGCAAAATTCAGATTTTGTCTATGTCCACGTAGAAGCACCGGATGAAGCGGGACACGGTGGCTTACTGCAGGAAAAAATTGCAGCGATTGAGAGTTTTGATCGGGATGTCGTTGGAACGATCATTGAAAATCTTGCAGAAATCGGTGATTGCCGGATTCTGATTACTCCGGACCACCCAACACCGGTTGAAAAGCGAACCCACACCTCCGACCCGGTTCCTTATATTCTGTATGACTCACGTCAGGATAGTGAATCACAAGCAAGCGGCTATTCTGAAGCTGAAGCAAAACGGTGTGGTGACGTTATCCCTGGTCATCAGCTCCTCTCCGAGTTACTCAACGGCCGTGATTGATACTGTTGCTACAGAGTTGAAGATTGAGGAAAAGCTTCAACTTGCCGTTGTTCTGGTCGAGCCACAGGGGGGACTGAATATTGGCTCTGTCTGTCGGGCAATGTTGAATTTTGGGATAACGGATCTGCGCTTGGTCAATCCACAGGTTGATCATTTAGGACGGGATGCCCGATTGATGGCGGTTAAGGCGGCAACGGTATTGGAGAGTGCCCGTATTTTTAATACGCTTGAGGATGCATTGGCTGGATGTGTGCAGAGCTTTGGGACAACTCGCCGTTTTGGCCGTTATCGTGAGGGCTTATTGCACCCTAGTGAAGCGGCAACTAATTTGGTTCCGGTCGCACTGGAGAGCCAAGTTGCTCTGGTTTTTGGCCGTGAAGATCGGGGATTATTCACTTCTGAATTGGATCTTTGTCAACATTTTATCACCATTCCAACCAACGAAATGTTGCCATCCATGAATCTGGCTCAGGCTGTTTCTCTCTGTCTTTATGAAGTGAGTAAAGCAAAGGGGGAGTTGGCTGGTCGTGTGGCCAAGCATAAAAAGTTTGCCAGTAGTGAAAATCTCGAATCCATGTATCAACATATGCGCCAATCTTTACTTAATATTGGCTATCTTGATCCACAGAATCCCGATCATATCTTGCGCAGTTTCCGAAGGATTTTCGGCCGTTCAGGGTTAAATGATCGGGACGTTCGAATTTTGCGGGGGCTGTTTAACCAGATAGATCTGCATACGGGGAATAAATTTTCTCGTAAAGCGGCGCGAGAAAATAATGAGTAATCTGATCCAGAGAACCGAATTAAATAATCGTATTGTGGTTGAATTTTTCACCCAGGGGAATCGTTACTTTGGTGATTTCCATCGCGTTGAAATTGCTGTCGTCGTTACTATTCCATTTGTTGGCGAAACTTTGGCAGAAGATCTAAGGGAATTTGCTGCGAATTATCCAGGCTCTATTCGTTATGAAAAAAAACTGCAGCGGATGGGGGTTTCAACCAGTCAGGTTGAAGCTGTCAGCCATGAATTAATAGATGATTTTTTGCAAACAGTGAGCGGGTATCTGGAAAAAAAAGGTTTTGCTGCTGGGCTGTTACGCAGGGAGATGCAGAATAAAAAGAAACGAACAACTTATTGATTGCTGATAATAATTAAAATTCTGCTTGCTTTTAATTATTATGAGTGATAGATAATAGCGGTTTTAATGTTGTACCTTGGAAAGTGAGCCCCGGCTCGCTTTTTTTATTATCCAGAGGTTGCTGTGGCACAGGTTATAGATCGAATTGAAAAGCTGGTTCAACCGTTACTTGAGGAGCTGGGATGTGAACTGGTTGACCTTGAGTATCAGCGTGAACAGCGTGGCTGGGTTCTCAGGTTTTTTTTAGATAAAGAGAATGGTATCAATCTGGATGATTGTGCTATGGCCAGTCGTGAAATCAGTTCGCTTATGGATGTTGAAAATATTATTAGCACTGCATACAGTCTCGAAGTTTCCTCCCCCGGGATTGAGCGACCATTGAAAAAATCTCAGGATTTTAAACGTTTTACCGGTCAACTTGCTAAGATTAAAACTATTACTAGTATTGATCCTGATGCTACAGGAAAAAATAGAAAGACTTTTGTCGGGACCTTATCCGGTTTTGAAGACGAGGATGTCCTCCTGATCTTGAAGAATACAACTGATGCAATTAGAATTCCTTTGCAGCAGATAGATAAAGCAAATTTACACTATGAGTTTTGAACCTCACAGCATTGGTTCACGAACTTTCACTGGCTATCAGCCAAAACATTTATTGAGTAATAAGGGGTATGCATGATGGTGGGTAACCTCAATCATATCATTGATCAGGTTGTTAAGGACAAAGGGATAGACCGTGGTGTGCTGGTAGAAGCACTCGAATCTGCGGTACTCTCGGCAGCCAACAAAAAATTCAGAAATACGCGTGACCTTGAAGCCCACTTCAATGAAGAGATCGGTGAGGTTGAGGTTTTTGAATTCGTCACTGTTGTTGATGAAGTGATGGATTCTTATAAAGAGATCGATATTGCTGAGGCTAAAGAAATAGATCCTGACGTTGAAATAGATGACTCCTTGGGGATGATGCTGGAATCTGGCGGTTTTAGCCGGATTGCTGCACAAACCGCTAAGCAGGTTATTATCCAGAAAGTTCGTGAAGCGGAACGTGAAGGTGTTTACAACGAATTTAAAGATCGAGTTGGTGAAGTTGTTAACGGCATTGTAAGACGTTATGAGCGTGGTGATTTGATTGTTGATCTGGGTCGTGCTGAAGCCCTTTTGCCCAATCGAGAGCAAGCTCCACGTGAAAATTATCGCCAGTCCGATCGAGTTCGTGCCTATATCTCAGAAGTTAAAATGTCGTCCAAGGGCCCACAAATTATCCTTTCCCGGACTCATCCAGGTCTATTGATTTCTCTGTTCAAGTCTGAAGTTCCTGAATTGGCTGAGGGGATTGTCGAGATTAAAGGGGCCGTACGTGAGCCTGGTAGTCGTGCTAAAATTGCGGTTGTTTCTCATGATATCGATGTTGATCCAGTTGGCGCCTGTGTTGGTATGCGTGGTGCCCGGGTTCAGAATGTTGTGACAGAACTTCGTGGTGAGCGGATTGATATTATCCCATGGTCGCCGGATCATGCACGATTTGCCTGTTCTGCTCTTGCCCCGGCTGATGTTTCCAGGGTCTATATTGATGATGAAGGGCAGTTGATGGAAATTATTGTTCCTGATGACCAATTATCTTTGGCCATTGGTAAAAAGGGGCAGAATGTCCGTCTTGCGGCAAAGTTGATCGGCTGGAAGATTGATATCAAGAGTGAAACGCGCGCCCAGGAAGAAGAACAGGAAGAGAAGAACCTTGAGGCGAGCGAAGAGTCTGAGGATAATGAAAATCTGTCTGACTCTGAAGTTGCTGAAGTGGAAATTGATGAGTCTGCCGAACAGCCTGAAGTTGATGGAAATCTGGCTGATGAAGTAGTTGCTGAAGAAGAAACCGAGGTTGTTGCCGATGAGGCAACGGAAGTTAAGAGTGAAGATTGATTTGTGATCTATTATGGTCGATGTAGAGAGAGGACCACAACGCACCTGTATTGCGTGTCGTCAGGCAAAAGATAAGCAACAACTTATCCGCTATGTTGTTGCCCCTGATGGGGCGATTGTGGTCGATTATCTACAACGATTACCTGGACGGGGTGCATATACCTGTGCAGAGACACCGTGTATCCATGACGCGGTCAAGAAAAACAGTTTTCAGCGCAGTTTTAAGGGGCAGTGTGGCCAGGTTGACTCAGGACAATTAATCGGCCAGGTGACACAAGCTGTTGAGAAAAAAATTAAAAGTTTAATTGGGATGGCTCGCAAATCGAGACAGTTTGTCTCCGGAAGTAATGCCGTTGCCGAGGCACTGAGAAAAAATTCATCTTTAGCGCTGGTTGTTGTGGCAACAGATATATCTAGTGCTATAGAGAGAAAAATCACAACATTAGCATTACGGAACCATATTGATACGGTCCGTATTTATGATAAACAGACTATGGGACAGTTGCTTGGTAAGGAAGAGCGGAGCGTTATAGCGATTCAGGCTGGTTTGCTGGCTGACTCGCTGTTAAAAGAATTGCATCTGCATAGAGAACTGGTAAGGGAGAATTGATGGGCAAGATAAGGGTACACGAACTCGCAAAAAACATGGAGCTCGAAAATAAAGAGTTACTGACAAAGCTTGCAGAAGCTGGGATTGAGGCTTCGTCCCATTCAAGTTCTCTTACGGATGAAGAAGTGCAGAAGTTAAATGATTTCATCAATCCACCAAAGCAGAAAATTGAAGAGTCGCAGGTCAAGCCGGGGATTATCAGACGACGGCGTAAAGTGATTCGTGAGCCGGCTCCTGAACCCGCCGAGGTCGTTGACTCTCCAGCTGCGGAAGTTCCTTCGGTCGAGGAAGATTCTAATGTCGATGACGTTGCTCCTGCTGCTGCAGTGGCTGCCACTCAGATGGATGAACCGCAAGCTGAAGTCATAGAAAATGCAGTGACTGCCGCAACTGAAACAAGCCCAAAAGCCGTTGTGACAGAACACGCTGAAGAAGAAAAATCGCAACCGGAAAAGAAATCCGCTGTAGAAAATCCGGAAGTGTCTGAGGACTCAACGGAAAAACCGAAAAAGGTTAAAAAACCGGTTGAGCAAAAAGTTACCGGTGATCGTGCCAAGATCCTTGGCCGGGTGGAACTGCCAAAATCGTCACTAGGAGGACAACGTAAACCTAGAACCAATGAACGTCCTGCCCGTCAGGACCGAAAGCCTGGTCCCGGGACTCGTCCTGCTAATAATCGTCCTGCCGCGGCTCCAAATCGTGCAAATAAACGGGTTGATCCAGCTCCGTTGGCACCGATGGAGCAGCCGCTTCCTGAAAAAGAGGGACGTAACAAGAAACGCAGCAATAAGGGGCGGCGTGGCGATGCTCCTGAAACTCGTGATGGACGGGTTTCCAGACGTGGACGTCGGGTTGAAGTGTTTGAGCCTGGCCGTGCCGGTCAGAAAAAGAGGCGGGGTGGAAAACAGAATAAGCAGAGTAAGCAAACCGAGGTTACTGTCAGTAAGGCGATCAAGAGGGTGGTTAGAATCAGTGATTCGATCACCGTCGGTGATTTAGCTAAAAGGATGGGGGTCAAAGCTAAGGAACTGATTGCTGAATTGATGCGTCAGGGATCAATGGTGACGATTAACCATCCCCTTGATTACGAATCAGCGGCAATTCTGGCGACAGAATTTAATCATGAAGTTGAAAATGTTGCTTTTGATGAAGAGACGATCCTCGAGGTTACCCCTGCTAAAGAGGCAGAAGATAAAGTAGAAGATCTTGAAACAAGACCGCCGGTTGTGACCATCATGGGGCACGTTGATCATGGTAAAACCAGTCTACTTGATGCGATTCGTGAAGCGAACGTCACCGAGGGTGAAGCTGGTGGAATTACTCAGCACATCGGTGCTTATGATGTTGAAGTTGACGGGCAGAAAGTCACATTTCTTGATACTCCCGGTCACGAGGCTTTTACCGCAATGCGGGCCCGTGGTGCTGGAGTAACAGATATCGTTATTCTGGTTGTTGCTGCAGATGATGGGGTTATGCCACAGACAAAAGAGGCAATTAATCACTCAAAAGCTGCGGGAGTTCCGCTGATTGTTGCAGTCAACAAGATTGATAAGCCTGATGCAAACCCTGAACGTGTCAAGCAGGAACTGACCGAATATGAACTTGTCCCTGAAGAGTGGGGTGGTGATACGATTTTCGTTGATGTTTCAGCTAAGCAAAAAACTAACCTCGATACATTGCTGGAAATGATCCTGCTTCAGGCAGAAGTCCTTGAGCTGAAAGCTAACCCGAACAAACGGGCTAAGGGTTCAATTGTTGAAGCTCGTCTTGATAAGGGGCGTGGTCCGATTGCAACTGTTCTCGTCCAGGATGGGACTTTGAAAATTGGCGATTCCATTGTTGCCGGACTCCATTATGGACGAGTCCGCTCTATGGTTACGGCAACCGGTTCACAGGTGAAAGAAGCTGGTCCGTCATTCCCGGTTGAAGTGACCGGCCTGGGTGGAGTACCAAATGCCGGTGATTTATTCAACGCTGTAGAAAATGAAAAAGCAGCTAAAGAGGTTTCACAGCACCGTCAGTCGAAACAGCGCGAGAATGAGCTTTCTAAACACAGTAAAATTTCACTCGATCAGCTGTTTGCTAAAATGCAGGAAGGTGTTGTTGAGGAACTCTCGGTTATCGTCAAAGCTGATGTTCAGGGTTCTGTGGAAGCAGTTCGTGATGCTCTGGAAAAACTATCGACAGATGCTTGTCGCTTGAGCGTCCTTCATACCGGTGTTGGTGGAATAACGGAGAGTGATGTCACTCTGGCGACCGCATCAAATGCGATTGTCCTTGGCTTCAATGTCCGTCCTGAAACCAAAGCGAAAACACTGGCAGAAGTTGAATCAGTTGATATCCGTCTTTACTCAGTCATTTATGATGCAGTGAATGACATCCGTGATGCGATGGAAGGGTTGTTGGCACCGACACTGAAAGAGAAAGAGTTGGGCCGTGTTGAGATCCGTGATACTTTCCATGTCTCCCGCGTCGGAACAATTGCCGGATGTTATGTTGTTGATGGCAAAATTGTCCGTAATGCTCAAACCCGTCTGGTACGGGACAACGTCGTGGTCTGGGAAGGTAAGTTGAGTTCCCTGAAACGCTTTAAGGATGATGTCAAAGAGGTGGGTAATGGTTACGAGTGTGGTATCGGCCTGGATAAATACAATGACATCAAGATTGGTGATATCCTTGAGGTCTTTGAAATTGAAGAGGTAAAAACCTCTCTTTAGTTGATTTTATATTATGGAGAAAATATCAATTGAGTAGTTATCGGCCCGAACGAGTGGGTGAACAGATATACAAAGAGACAGTCGGTTTGTTGATGTATAGCATCAAAGATCCACGGGTCGCTCCAGTCACTCTGACTGGGGTGCAGATGTCCCGCGATATCGGTTCTGCTAAAATATATTTCACTGTCAGTGATGAAGCGACCGAGCGCAAAGATGCTGAAAAAGGGCTCAAAAGTGCAGCTCCTTATATTCGTCGAGAATTAGGGAAGTTATTGGAACTACGCTTTGTTCCTAATATCTATTTTAAATTTGATGCATCTATCGGTTATGGTCAAAAGATTGATGCTTTGTTGCATCAAGTGCAGGATGATTTAGATGGTAGTTCAGCAGATAGTTGAAAAAATCAGAAATAATCACCGTTTTCTGGTTGTTGCACATCGTAACCCCGATGGTGATGCAATTGGATCAACCGTTGCGTTAGCTCTGGCTCTACAGGATATGGGTAAGGATGTTGTTGCCTACAACGCTGATTCTGTTCCTGAGGTGATGCACTTTCTTCCACAATATGATGTTCTCCGCAACTCTTTACCCGAAAACTCAAAATTTGATATCGCGTTTGTCTTGGATGCCGGAGATCTTGAGAGAACAGCATTGCCGGTTCGGGATTTGGCTCGGACTATAGTCAATATTGATCATCACCCTTTTTCTGATTTTGGTGATCTCTGTTATGTCGATACCAGTGCCTGTGCGACTGCTGTTTTGATCTACCGGATACTGAAAGCTTGTCAGTATCAGCCCAGCTTAGCCGTTGCTAAAGCCCTCTATCTCGGTATCATGTCAGATACTGGTTCTTTTCGCTACTCAAGTGCTAACCAGGAAGCCTTTGTTGTTGCCGGTGAATTGATTGAGTTGGGTGTAGATTCCTGGGAAGTGTCCAGTAATCTTTATGAAAGCCATGCTCCAGAACGGATGCGACTGCTCAGTTTAGTCCTACCATCTTTACAAATTTCAATTTGTGGCCGTTATGCTTCTATAGCAATGACCCTCGATACGCTGAAGCAGGCTGGTGCGTCCGAGGAGCATTCAGACGGTTTTGTCAATTACCCACGCTCTATTCGCGGTGTTGAAGTTGCCCTGTTTTTTCATCAAGTGTCTGAGGACCTTTATAAAATAAGTTTTCGTTCAAGAGGCACTATCGATGTCGGTGCTTTATCCCGTGACCTTGGTGGTGGTGGTCATCATAATGCTGCCGGCGCCAAGATAAATGGAACTTTGGACGAAGTTAAAAATTCCGTTTTTACCCTGCTTGACCAACTCTTCAGTTGATATTTGTGCACGGACTTCTTCTTATCGATAAACCTGCCGGTATGACCTCTCATGATGTTGTTCGTCGGGTGAGACATATTTTTAAAACCCGCAAAGTTGGTCACGGTGGAACGCTTGATCCTCTTGCGACAGGAGTTCTGCCGGTTGCAATCGGGGATGGGACAAAGATCCTGCAATTTCTACTGGCAGAAAATAAATCATATCGTGCAACATTCAAGCTTGGAATAACAACCGATACTCTCGATGCTGAAGGGGAGGTTCTACTGGAACGTACAGTCCCTCAGTTAACCCTGGCAGTACTAGAAGATATTTGTGATGAATTCAGAGGGGATATCGAGCAGTTGCCACCGATGTTTTCTGCACTGAAAAAAGATGGCGTTCCTCTCTATAAACTAGCCCGGCAGGGGAAAACAGTGACTCGCGAGATGCGTCAAGTAAAGATCAGCCGCCTGGAGTTAGTTGACTTTGAGCCAGAATCAGTCACGATTGAGGTTGATTGTAGTAAGGGAACCTATATTCGTACCCTGGTCAGTGATATCGGTGAACGACTTGGTTGTGGTGCACACTTGATCGCGCTGCGGCGCTTAAAAAGTGGTGAGTTTTCTATTGATGAGTGTCTGACTCTGGAAGGGTTGCAACAGTTAGAGAGCCCTTCTTCTGCCTTGTATTCTCTAGATGGTGCGTTGCGTAATTATCCTGCAGTGCAATTGGATGCAGCTGCGGCAAATTCTCTGGAATTTGGAATACCACCGGAGATGAGTCAGGTTGTGACCGAGACGGATCTTTCTCCTGGTCAGGTGATCCGTTTACAGATTGACAATAAGTTGGCGGCCATAGCACGTTATGCGCCACTCCGCAGCAAAGAAAAACGGGGGGACTTTGAATTGGTCAAAGTTTTTGTAAGTCATTAAGTAAGCAGTTTAATCTTTACAGCTGAACTTGAACTGTGGTAATTATTTCAGCTTGGAGAAAATGCTTTAAATAGCCACGCCACTGGCTTTATTGTAACTTAAAAAGGAGATTATCGTGCTCGGCACAGAACGCAAACAAGAAATCATTAATGAGTATAAGCGTCATGAAGGTGATACCGGTTCGCCAGAGGTGCAAATTGCACTTTTAACAGAGCGGATTACTTATCTGACAGGACATTTTAAAACCCATAAAAAGGATCATCATTCCCGTCGAGGCCTCTTGAAAATGGTCGGTCAGCGGCGGCGATTGCTTGATTACCTGATCAAGCAGGATGTCGAGCGCTATAGGACAATTATTAAAGCTCTCGGTCTGCGTCGTTAAAATGAGCAGCATGTCCTGACGGGCATGCTGCTTTTTACTTTTAGTTGTTTGGCTGTGGAGGCTGTCCGGAGAGAATCTCTGCCATGAAGCAAGTAGCTTAGCTACCTTCAGGCAGAGTTTGTCTCAGGCCAACCTCCTATAGCTGTTTATACCAAGCGAAGATTCCATATGGATGGAATCAATATTTAAAGGAGTACATTATATGGC
>CAZGKZ010000004.1:4549-22181 GCA_964526315.1 uncultured Geobacteraceae bacterium | reverse complement strand
TGGTGGTCGGTTATCCCAACTACTTCGGTCAAATTGAAGACCTGGCAAAGATTGCGGAATTGACCCATGCCTCCGGAGCCCGGTTGGTGGCAGCAGTTCCTGAACCATTAGCTCTGGCACTGTTTAAGTCTCCAGGAGAACTGGGTGCTGATATTGTTGTTGGTGAGGGGCAGAGCTTCGGTATTCCTCTTTCGTATGGTGGTCCTGGAATTGGTTTCTTTGCGGTGCGGAAAAAAGATATGAGGGTTCTCCCTGGTCGTCTGGTCGGGGAGACAACGGATAAAGATGGTAAGCGGGGGTTTGTCCTCACCCTTGCTACCCGTGAACAGCATATTCGCCGGGAGAAGGCGACTTCTAATATCTGTTCTAATCAGGGAATGTGTATTTTGATGGTCAGTATTTATCTGGCTCTTCATGGCAAGCAGGGGCTACGTCAGTTGGCTGAAATCAACTATGCCAAGGCTACCTACGCCAAAGAAAAAATTGCTCAACTGGATGGTTTTTCCATCGCCTTCCCGGGGGAATCGTTCAACGAGTTTGTTGTGACCTGTACTGAGCCGGTTGCTGCTTTAAAAAAACGTCTTGAGCAACAAGGTGTTCTGGCTGGAATTTCTCTTGGTCGGGATTACTCCGATCTGGAAAATGGTCTGCTGATTTGCGTCACAGAACAGAATAGCAAAAAGCAAATTGATCGACTGGTCAATGCACTGGCAGGAGGTGAGTCATGATGAATACAGAGAGTCGCGGTTTGGTCCTCGATGAAAATTTACTCTTTGAACAGTCTCAACCGGGCCGGGTTGGTTACAGTATCGCCAGTCTGGATGTTCCAGTGGCTACCCCTGATAGCCGGTTGATCCGTGATGAGATAGCAGATTTTCCTGAGCTGTCAGAAGTTGATGTGGTGCGCCACTATACCCGTCTATCAACCTGGAACTATGGTGTTGACAGTGGTTTCTACCCACTGGGTAGTTGCACCATGAAGTACAATCCTAAAATTAACGAAGTCGCTGCTCGGTTGCCGGGTTTCTCAGATATCCATCCACAAACACCCGAGGTTCTTAACCAGGGTGCTTTGGAGCTGATGTATAATTTACAACGTGACCTCGGTGAGATTTCGGGATTCCCTGCAATCACATTACAGCCTGCTGCAGGGGCACAGGGTGAGTTTGCCGGAATGTTGATGATCCGTGCCTGGCATGAAGCAAACGGTCAAAAACGGCATAAGGTGATCATTCCCGATACGGCTCATGGGACAAATCCGGCATCATCTGCTCTCTGTGGTTATGAAGTTATTACCGTAGCCTCGGATGGAATTTTAAGCAAAGAGGCAATTGCTGCAGTGATGGATGATGATGTTGCGGCGCTGATGGTGACGAACCCCAATACTCTTGGTCTGTTTGAATCTGATATCCGTGGGATCTGTGATCTGGTTCATCAGCGTGGGGGACTAGTTTACAGTGATGGTGCCAATCTTAACGCAATGATGGGTATCAGTCGTCCCGGTGATATCGGTATCGATGTGATGCATTTTAATCTGCACAAAACTTTTTCCACTCCCCATGGCGGTGGCGGTCCCGGTTCCGGCCCCGTAGGCGTTGCGGAAAAATTAATACCATTCCTGCCGGTTCCATATGTGGTGAAAACTGATGTTGGTTATGAACTTGAATATAATTGTCCTCAATCAATCGGCCGGATGAAATCATTTTATGGCCATTTTGGAATTCTCGTCCGTGCCTACTGTTATATTTTATCGATGGGTGGGGAGGGGTTGAAGCGGGCCTCTGAGTTGGCTGTTCTTAATGCGAACTATATCCGGGCTCGACTCGAAGGTGAATATGATCTGCCCAATAAACAGCGTTCTCTGCACGAAGTGGTCTTCTCCGAAGATGCGTTACAGAACGGCTGTCACACCCTTGATGTTGCCAAACGGTTGATTGACTACGGTTATCATCCTCCCACCATCTATTTCCCACTGGTTGTTCATGGGGCACTGATGATTGAGCCAACTGAGACCGAAAGTAAACAGACGATAGACGAGTTCTGTGATGCATTATTGGCGATTGCTGAGGAATCCAAAAATAATCCGGAAGTATTGAAGCAGGCTCCAGTGCGGGCTAAAGTGAAGCGCCTGGATGAAACTGCTGCCGCACGTAAGCCGAAGTTACGTTGGGAAAAAGAGTAGTTTTTTTATTGCATATCAATGCCACTATCCGCTTGGCATTGATATGCAACCCTTAAGCACTAAAATATATATCTACCACCACCAATTTTGTAGCGGAAATTTGCGTGAATCTTCAAGACTTCATGCGGATAACGTTTCGTTATTGGTCCAAATGGCTGCGCCCGGTGAATTGCTATCATCGCCTCACTGTCAAGAATATCTGAGCCACTGCTTTGGACCAGTTCGACATCAAGCAGCTCCCCTTTCTTGTTGACTGTAATTAATAACGCCACTGTCCCTTGTTCCCCGTTTCTGGCTGCACGGCGAGGGTAATTCCAGACCGCGTCAATTTTGTCATGGAGCCGGCGAAAAAAGGATGCAAGCATATTCTGCTGGAGATCCAGCTGAACTTCGTCACCAATCTCAACCCCTTCACGTTTCTTTCTTCGGTTGCGATCTGCCTGAGTTCCTTGGGTAATCCGGTTCAGTGTATTTACATTTGGTAAAAGTTGTTCCATTGATAGCGGTGGTGTCGGAGTTGCGACCGGTTTCTCTTTTCTGGGTTGCGTTGTCTCTTTAACTTTGTCCTGCTCCACGGTTTTCTCGGTCTTGGCTTTACGGATTGATTTGACCGGCTTTTCAGGTTGTTTTTTCTTTTCTTTTTTCGGTGTCACTGGTTTTTGTGGCTGCTCCGGTCGAACTTCTGGTTGTGCTGGTTGAACCTTAGGTTGTTGAGGAAGTTTTGTTGCCGGTCGTTTGGTTGTTAAATCACGAGTGTCATCCGCTTCAGGAGCTTGTTCTTTTTTAACTTTTTGATCCTGCTCTGCTTTGCGAAAGGATTCGATCGGCTTTTTTGGTGGTGTTTTAGGCGGTTGTTGGTCAATTTCGTATATACTCCTTTCTTCTGGTTGAGGTTTTTTTACTTTTTCAGGCAAGTCGATTAGGCGGACTACCGTTGTTGGTTGTTTTTTTACCGGTAATCTGTCCTGTTGTGGGAAAAAGACAAAAAATAGAACCACCAATATATGCAACAGCAACGATAACAACAGACCCCAGATAAGGACTTTGGGTCGTTCATTGGCTCGATTCAGTTTGGTGGGGGGAAGATTACTCATAGATTAGTGATTATAGATGGAACTGTTAAGTCTGACCAGTCTGGTTTGGGTGAAAAGTGAAAAAGGATTGACCCTTAGTTTTGCCATTGGGTATAAATATGAAAACCTTAAAATTACACCATGTCAGGAATGTTAGCATATTTAGAGGAGGAAAAGATGCATCTTGTTGATCAAATTAAATCAAAGGCTCGTGCTGATTTGCAGACCGTTGTTTTGCCGGAAGGATATGATGATCGGATGATTGAAGCATCAGCACGGATTGTTGCTGATAAATTGGCAAATATTGTCCTCTTGGGTGATCCGGTCATACTCAATAGCAGAGCTGATGATCTCGGTGTCACCCTTGCTGGTGTTACCATCATCGAACCAAAAACAGCAGAAAACCTTGGCATTTATGCTGATGAACTCGTGGAACTCCGCAAGAAAAAAGGTTTGAGTCATGATGACGCTATTGCTCTATTATCGGCAGCGGATAATCTCTATTTTGCTGCTATGATGGTGCATAAGGGAGACGCTGGCGGTGCGGTTGCCGGAGCGGCTAATACGACCGGTGATGTTCTTCGTGCTGCATTTCAGGTTGTTGGAACGGCACCGGGGATAAATACTGTCTCCTCTGTATTTTTGATGGTGACTCAAACCCCGGAGTTTGGTGAAAATGGAACCCTCTGTTTTGCTGATTGTGCGGTTAATCCAAATCCCGATGCTCAGGCTCTCGCTGAAATCGCCATCAGTACCGCTGCCAGTTGTAAAAGTTTTCTCGGTGTCGAGGCTCGGGTCGCAATGCTCAGTTTTTCGACCAAAGGGAGTGCCGCTCATGCTGATTGCGACAAAGTTCTGAAGGCTCTTGAAATTGCCAGAGAATTGGCACCAGATCTAAAAATTGATGGTGAGTTACAGGCTGATGCTGCTCTTATCCCGAAGGTTGGGGATAAGAAGGCACCGGGTTCCAATGTCGCGGGACAGGCTAATACACTGGTTTTCCCCGATCTTGATGCCGGTAATATTGGTTATAAATTGGTTGAGCGTTTAGCTGGGGCCGAAGCTGTTGGTCCAATCATCCAAGGTTTGGCAAAGCCGGTGAATGATCTATCTCGCGGCTGTTCTGTTGCTGATATTGTCAATGTTTCGGCAATCACTGCGGTTCAGGCCCAAGGTTGAAGATCCTGGAGGACTTGAAGGTATTTTCCCTGAATTAGATTGTGAACTCTTATGATACAACTCTACAATGTCTCTAAAAAATACAGTGGTGATGCTGCAGCGGCGGTAAAAGATTTAACCTTGCAGATTAGTAAGGGTGAATTTCTCTATATTACCGGGGCTTCCGGAGCAGGGAAAACGACTCTGTTGCGGATGCTCTATGCTGCGGAAAAGCCAACTCGTGGACAGATCCTGGTTGATCGGCAAAATATTTCGCGGATTCGGAGTCGACAGGTACCTTACTTGCGGCGTAAAATCGGGGTGGTTTTTCAGGATTTCAAATTGTTGCAGAGTCGGACAGTTTATGAGAATGTAGCATTTGCTTTGGAGGCGCAGGGTAAAAAGCGTTATGAAGTGAGCAAGAAAGTTTATCAGGTTTTAAAAGAGGTGGGCCTGGAACATCGGTTGCAGCGAAAGCCTCTGGAACTTTCTGGAGGGGAGCAACAACGAATTGCCATTGCACGAGCTTTAGTTGTTGATCCTCTCATTTTGTTGGCTGACGAGCCAAGTGGAAATCTTGACCAGACAGTGACTTTTGAGATTATGGAGCTGTTTAAACGCGCCAATGCGCGTGGCACAACCGTCCTTCTGGCGACCCATGACCATAGTTTGAATCAACGGTATCCCCGGCGGGTTTTAACTCTGGATCAAGGGGCCCTGGTGGGGGATCAACACCCTCTACATTAAGGGTGATTTGGTAATATTTTACGCTAAACTGTTTTTTTGAACTGGAGGCTCCAGCAGTGCTGGATAAAATTCGCTACTTTATATTACGTGCCCTGCGCAATATGCGTCAGTGGCCGTTTCTTTGTTCTGCATCAATTTTGACCATGGCGATTGCTCTGGCAACGGTGGCAACCTTTTTTCTGGTGGTGGTGAATATTGATCAATTAGCCACCCGTTGGACCAAGGAAGTTCAAGTTGTTGCTTATTTACAAAAGCCTCCTGCGGCGCAGGATATTGCTGCTCTTACCAATAAATTGAAAAGTTTTCCTGAGGTAGAATCGGTCAATTATGTTTCACAATCGATAGCCATGCAGCGCTTCAAAAAACATTTGGGGAGCGATGCCAGTCTGCTGGAGGGGGTTGACCAGAAGTTGTTGCCAGCCTCTTTTGAACTGGGTCTTCATCCCACTTTTCGTAATCAACAGGGAATCGCTGCGGTTATTGAACAATTGGAACATACTCTCGATGTTGATGATCTGCACTATGGACAGAAATGGTTGAAACGTTTCAATGATTTTGTCCAGATGCTTAAGTTTGTCGGGGTTATTTTGGGTGGATTTCTCTTGTTGGGGGCTCTATTTATTGTTTCAAATACAATTAAATTAACACTCTATGCCCGTCGGGATGAGCTTGAAATTATGGCTCTTGTTGGTGCAACAATGCGTTTTATCAAGATTCCATTTATGCTTGAGGGGGCTATCCAGGGGTTGATTGGTGGCCTCCTTTCGCTGCTGTTTTTAACTCTATCGTTTGTTTTTATTATTTCCCGGAGTCTGAACTCCTTCTGGCTCACCCCAGCCGATTTTGATCTCCTTTTTCTCACTTTTAATCAACAGATTATTCTTGTCTTTGCCGGGGTTGTTCTCGGGGTTTTAGGCAGCCTCTCCTCGTTGCGCCGTTTTGTTCGTATCTGAATGATGTTTAGAATCCTTTCATTTGCTGCCTTCGGGCTGTCCTTTTTATTATTGATTAATTCCGGTTGGGCTCAACCGGTCAGTCATCAGCTTCAGTTGGAAAAAATCAGAGAGCGGATTGAGCGGGCCGAGACGAATCTTCAGAATCAAAAGAAATCAGAGTTCAATATCAGCAGAGAACTGGTCCTTCTAAAAAAGACGCTGGAGCAGATAGATCGACGTATTGATCGCCAGAAAGCAGATTTAAAAAAGCTGCGGAAAAAGATTGAGCAACAGAAGAGAAAGGTCGGGACTAGCCGGAAGAATATTAAATCGGTGACGACAAAATTGGAAAAGAGACTTGTTGCCCTGTATAAGGAGGGTGAAGTTGGTCCCCTTAAAATCCTTTTTTCAGCAGATTCTCCAACTGAAATGGCGCAACAGTACCATTATTTAAACCGAATTCTTCAGTATGATAAAGAGCTACTCGCAGAATACCGACAAGTGAACGAGGAACAGCACCAACAATTACTTATACAAAAATCTCTGGAACAGCAGCAATCAGAACTCCTTAAACAGGCAGAGAAACAACGATACGTTGCAGGAAAAGGTCGTAAACTGCAAAATCGGCTGTTGAAGAAGGCACGAATTGATAAAAAGAAATTAGCTCATGAGCTGACCTACCTGAAAGAAAATGCAGCTAGATTGAAAACACTGATTCAGAAAATTGAACAAGTGCCCTCATTGCCAACTGGTTCTGTTGCAGAAAATTTTATTGTCGGACGGGGTAAGCTCGGTTGGCCGGTTAGTGGTCGGGTGATGATTGGTTTCGGCACACAGAAGGATGCTAAACTTGGAACCTATTATGAAAGTAATGGTATTGAGATAGCGGTCCCTCCCGGTAGCCCAATTTATGCTGTTGCAGCCGGTAAAATCGTTTTTGCCGATTATTTTAAAGGTTATGGCAATCTGTTCATTCTTAGTCACCCCGGAGGGTATCATACCCTCTATGCACAGACGGATCGGATGGAGAAAAAATTAGGTGATCAAGTTTCTGCCGGTGATCTGCTTGGTTATAGTGGATTGGGGGGACGCAATAGTATCTATTTTGAAATTCGGGCAAAAGGATCTCCGGTCGATCCACTCTCATGGCTGAAGCGGCGTTAAAATTATGAGGTATCTATGTTCAAATTTAAGCAACTAATTTCGATTGTTTTTTTTCTCCTGGTTGTCAGTTCCAGCATGACCTTTTTTACCGCTGCTGTTGCTGCTAACCAGGAAGATGATTATAAAAATCTTGAGATATTTACCGATGTTATTTCGCTGGTGCGTAGTCATTATGTTGAAGAAATTGATATGGAAAAACTCATCTACGGGGCAATTCGCGGGATGTTGAGTACTCTGGATCCTCACAGTAGTTTCTTGACTCCGGAAATGTATGAAGAGATGCAGGCTGATACCCATGGCGAATTTGGTGGTCTGGGGATTGAAATTACGGTCAAGGATGGTGAGCTGATTATCGTTTCACCGATTGAAGATACACCTGCCTATATTGCCGGGATAAAGCCCGGGGATAAAATCATCAAAATCAATGGTCAACCAACCCGTGATATCGGAGTGATGGAGGCGGTTCGATTAATGCGAGGTCCTAAAGGGGAGGCGATAACGATCAGTATTCAGCGTCTTGGAGCAGATCAGTTGCAGGATTTCACAATTATTCGCGATATTATCAAGATCAAAAGTGTTAAGAGTAACTTGCTACAGGGGCGTTACGGTTATGTGCGGATCGCTCAATTTCAAGATCGAACCAGCAGTGATTTAAAAGAACATTTACTTGAATTGCGGCAGGATAATGATGGCCGTTTAGATGGGGTCATTCTTGATTTACGTAATAATCCCGGTGGACTGTTGAACCAGGCTGTTGCTGTCACCGATCTTTTTCTGGACGAAGGGCTGATTGTCTATACTGAAGGGCGTGATGTGGAGTCAAAGATGACTTTCTCTGCGCAACAGATTGGAACCGAACCGGAATATCCGTTGGTTGTTCTGATTAATGGCGGAAGTGCCAGTGCTGCTGAAATCGTCGCCGGGGCACTGCAGGATCATGGGCGGGCGATTATTCTCGGCGAACAGAGCTTTGGTAAAGGATCGGTACAGACAATTATTCCCCTGGGGGATAAGTCCGGGTTGCGCTTGACCACCGCACGATACTTTACCCCTTCAGGACGATCAATTCAGGCCCGTGGCATCAGCCCTGATATCGTTGTTTCAGCTATATTGACAACCGGTCAAAATATGCCCGATTTGCCGGTCCGGGAGGAAGATTTAGAGCACCACTTTAAACCATTGAGTGAAGAACAACCGGAGCAACAGAAGAGGACAACCACAGAGCTGAGCCAGGAAGAAAAACAGGATAATCAATTGCGGCGCGCACTTGATCTGCTCAAAGGAATTAATATTCTCAAGCATGGTCATAAACAGGCTGCTTGAATGAATTTTGACAGCAATGAAAGAACTTTTTATTAATGACAACAAAAAAGAAAAAAACAACTAAAAAAACTCGCCGGAAAACTGTAAAAAAACGACATTTGAGCCAAAATATGCGGATTCTTCTCGCCACTGTTTTTCTCGTTGGTTTTGTTGCAATCTGCCTGTTTGCACTGGTTCGTTTACAGACAGTTTTTTTACCAGAGCCTGTGACCAATCATAAAGAGCTCGTCTACGAAGAGCCGGCAGATGTTGTTCATCACCTCAAAATTTACAGTTATGCTGATATTCGTGCGGTGATTGAAAACCAACTGATGAACGGACCTCTCTCCAGTGGCTGGCGTAAATTGCCAGATCGAAAAAATGTTCAGGTCCGTGAGATTTTTGGAGATTTTCCTTCTGCTCCATTTCTCACTGAATTAGAAAATCACCTGGAACAGGCGAACCGTTTGGCTAAGTTGGAGGTCAGTCGTGATAAGGGGACGATTGATCTTTACTGGCAGGGGATATTGCAGTTGGAACTTCAGTATCAGGTGCCGACGGTTGTTAAAGTCAGACGGGGGAAAATCGCTGTCATTATGGATGATATCGGTCGGTCGCTTTCTCCTCTAAAAAAATTGCAGAAACTCGATATTATTATCACCCCATCCATTTTACCTGGAACCGGCAAAGCCCTATCGGCAACTTCTTTACTCCGGGCTGAAGGTCGTGAGTATATGATTCACATGCCGATGCAACCACGTAGTTATCCCAAAACAAATCCTGGGGCAAATGCACTGTTGCTGGGACAATCGGAAGATAAAACTCGCGGTTTGATTCAGTCTTATATCGAGGGTGTTCCCGGAGCCATTGGTTGTAATAATCATATGGGTTCACGATATACGGAGGACAAAGCTGCGATGCAGATTGTTTTGGATGAATTGAAGAAGTATAATTTTTTCTTTATCGACAGTCGCACGATTGGTGACTCTATCGCTTTTTCTGAGGCTCGTAAACTGGGGCTGAAAACGGCTACGCGAAATATTTTTCTCGATAATAACGAGAGTATTCCCGCTATCCGGAAGCAGATCCGCCGAATGGTCTCCCTGGCTGGGGAAAATAAGGAAATTATAGCGATCTGTCACCCCTATGCAGAAACTTTGGAGGCTTTCCGCTTGGAGCAGGATTGGTTAAAACGGCAGAAAGTTGATTTTGTCGCGGCATCAGATCTGGTTCACGCCTATTGAGTCGGAGTGTGAGTTCTCATCATTCTCCAGGGTATGATTGATCTGAATCTGGTTGAAGATTGTTTGCCACTCCAGATAACTGTGGTGTTCAAGTAGCTCCAGGGGTTGTTTGTCGGCTTGCCGGATCAATAATTGTTGGAACTGATCCACTTGCCCTTTAGCCGCATTATTGAAAAGTTGTAAGAGGTTGGTTTTCCCTTTTTTTTGGAATCGTCCCGGTTTTTTTACTTGGATACTCCGCCCGGAAATCTTTTTCCCCTGTTGGTCTAGCCGCAAAAGGTCAATTTTAAACTGTTCATGACTGATTGCAGTTTTCTGTAGCAGGTAGAATGGTCTGTCAGCGGCTCCTATCAGGATCTCCTGCAGTAAATCTTTATGCTCTTTGTTATTCAACCCCGGATAGAAATTTGTGAGAAAGAGCTCTAATAGGCAATTTTCCTCGATGAATCCACTGAATTGACCGGTTTCATTTTCCAGAAAATAGGACCCTGGCCAGATTCCTGTTTCTGGAACAGGGAGATCGCAACAAAGACAATTTGGTTGAAGATTTCTAACTCGTAAATTGTATTTCTGCAGAAAATCTTTTTGCTGGTTGAAAAGTTCATTCGCCACCTCTTTCAATCTGCCTGGACCATGTTCAAGATAGTCAAGGTAGACTTGCCGGGTCAGGTGGGTTAGTTGCAGATGGACTTCTGTATGACGACCATGGGTGATGACCGGATAGATTTTTCCCGCTGGATTTGTGCTCAATGACTCCACTTTTGGACTTTTAGCGATATATCCCTCAAAGCAGCGATAGCCCCGATTGATTGCGTAGGCTTTCAATAATTGATATGAGTTACGAAATGGCCCGTCAAAATGAATGCGGGTATCAATCAGGCAGGGTAAAAGTCTTAATACTGTTTTTGACCGTTTATGTTGGCTGAGAAAGTCTGTCAGATTTCGACAGTTTTCCAAGGATGGGGCATCTTTGATCGGGACAATAACACGATCTGCAGCATAAAGTGCCGTGCGGGTATAGAGATCAAGGGTTGGACTGGTATCGATAATAACGATCCCCTGCAGTGATGACTGACTGATGATTTGAGCGAGTTGTTCCACTCTGCTGACCTGTTGCTGGTGTTCCAGAAGATTACGGCTTGATGGGATATAGTTGACACCGTACTGACCGTCAGTGAGCAGGCTAACAGGGTCGCTACCACTAAAAAGCTGACCAACATGCTGGTTTCCAATTGTTTTACTCAAGCGGAACATCTGGTCAACAGTAAAATGGTTATCAAAGCTGAAGAGGGTGACTGGAAGATCTTCAGCCAAACCTTTTAAATAGACAGCTAAATTTGTGGCCAGGGTGGTTTTTCCAACCCCCCCTTTTTCGCTGGCAATGGTGATGATATATGCTCGTGACATCGATCCCTCAGTGTGAATAATGAAAAATATTAGATAGTTATAGGGAAGTTCTTCAGCTCTGTCAATCTGGATTGAAGGTGGCTATAATGATGTTTTCGTACTTAACACCCTGTTGAAGGGGAATAGGTTTGTTTCAATAATGGATATATCGACAGCTGTCTCAGTCTCAACTCTGGTTCAGTTATTACAAGAGCTGGTTGAGGATAACTTTGTTGAGGTTCTGGTACAAGGAGAATTGAGCAATGTATCAAAACCTCCATCGGGGCATTATTACTTCACATTGAAGGATAAAGGAGCCCAGATTAAGTGTGCGATGTTTCGTAGCCAGGTCCGGGTGCTCCGTTTCAAACCGACTGATGGCCTGGCGGTCATTTGCCGGGGGCGGGTTTCTATCTATCCGCAACGGGGTGATTTACAGCTGATTGTTGAAGGGATTGAGCCTGAGGGGGTTGGCGCTCTACAGCTTGCTTTTGAGCAACTCAAGGAAAAACTGGAAAAAGAGGGGATGTTTGCTGCAGGATTAAAACAACCGCTTCCTAATTTTCCACAAGTGATTGGTGTGGTCACCTCATCTTCAGGTGCGGCTATCCACGATATCCTCAATGTTTTGAAGCGCCGCTCCTCCGGTTTACAGGTTGTCTTGCGACCTGTGCGGGTACAAGGGGAGGGGTCTGCTGCTGAAATTGCCGCTGCGATTGCTGATCTTAATCGTGAGATGGCGGTTGATGTTCTTATTGTCGGGCGAGGTGGCGGGTCAAGGGAAGATCTTTGGGCGTTCAATGAGGAAGTTGTTGCCAGAGCGATAGCTTCCTCACGAATTCCGGTGATCTCTGCCGTCGGCCATGAAGTGGACGTCTCTATTGCTGACCTGGTTGCCGATTTGCGAGCACCAACACCGAGCGCGGCAGCGGAGCTGGTGGTGAAGAATCGGCTGGAGCTGGAAAGGCACCTGGATCAACTGACACTGCGCCTTGCAGCGCAAATGCGTTCTCGCTTGATGTTACTTTCCAGTTCTCTCTATGGGTTGGAAAAGAGATTAAAAGCTCCTGCCGAGTTGGTAAAAATCCAACAGTTGCGGTTACAGCAGTTGTCCTTGCGCTTGCATCAGGGGATCAGCGAATTTCTAACCGAACAGCACCACCGACTGGCACTTCAGTTGAGTCAACTTCAAACCCTTTCGCCTCTGGCAGTACTGTCCCGTGGTTATGCAATTGTTAAACAGACACAAACCGGGGAGGTGGTTCATGCCTCAAAAGAGGTGAAATCGGGTGATCGATTGCAGATTCAGTTTGCTGCTGGAGAAGTGACAGCAATCGTGACAGAAATTGGCTTAAAAGGGAGCAAATAACTGTTTAAGCACTTGACGAAGTACAGTGCTGCTGTTGATAATCAAAAAACAATCTGAGTTTTTCTATGGGTAAAAAATATGGTCACAAAAATAAATTTTGAAGCGTCGCTACAAAAACTTGAAGATGCAGTCGAGCAGCTTGAATCTGGGGACTTGACTTTGGATCAAGCGTTAAAGGTTTTTTCTGCTGGAGTGAAACAGGCAGAGAGCTGTCGTAAATCATTGCATAAGGTTGAACTTCAGGTTGAACAATTACTTCAACAAGACGATGGAACTCTGCAGCGGGAACCTTTTGATGTCGAATAATGACTGGCAATTACAACCTTATTTGAAGGAACGGATTCGGCTTATTGATTCAGCCCTGGATCGGTATCTTCCCGCAGTTGAAACGCTCCCAACCCGTCTGCATGAGGCGATCCGTTATTCGGTTTTTGCCGGGGGAAAGCGGGTTCGGCCGATTTTAATGCTGGCAGCCTGCGAAGCCGTTGGTGGAGAGATAAAAAATGTGCTGCCGGCAGCTTGTGCTATTGAGATGGTGCATAGCTATTCACTGATTCATGATGACCTTCCGGCCATGGATGATGATGATTTCCGGCGCGGGAATCCGACCAACCATAAAGTTTACGGTGAAGCAACGGCAATTTTAGCCGGTGACGGGTTGTTGACCGAGGCATTTATCCTCCTTTCCGATCGGGATGTTTGGGGAGATATCCCCGCAGATAAGGTTCGTGAAGCCATCAATATTATCGCAAAAAGCAGTGGTTCACGTGGTATGGTCGGCGGCCAGGTTGTTGATATGGAGGCAGAGAATGCTGCTGTCGACCTCCCCACTCTGGAGTATATTCATACCCATAAAACCGGAGCTCTGATTTTGGCAGCAGTTGATGTTGGTGCATTGTTGGGGGGGGCATCTATTGAGCAACGACGAGCTCTTTGCCGTTATGGTGAAGCGGCTGGGCTAGCCTTTCAGGTTGCCGATGATATTCTTGATATTGTCGCTGATCAGTCTCAGTTGGGGAAGGATGTCGGTAGCGATCAGCAACGTGGTAAAGCAACATACCCGGCTTTGCTGGGGCTGGCTGGAGCACGACAACATGCTGATGAATTACGCAACCGGGCCCTTTCTGCACTGGATATCTTTTCGGTTTCAGCACAGCCATTGCGCGAAATTGCCAATTACATCATCAATCGTCATTCATGATTCTTAATTTAGAAATCGATCTATTGAACCAAGGAATATAAATGGAAGCGCTTCTCGCACAGATAAAGTCACCTGTGGATGTAAAAAAACTTGATAAAAATCAATTGTCACAGTTGGCTGATGAATTACGTGAACAAATTATTTCGACGGTTTCAACCAATGGTGGACACTTGGGGAGTTCTCTTGGGGTTGTTGAACTGACGATTGCGTTACATCGAGTTTTTAATTCCCCTGTGGATAATATTGTCTGGGATGTCGGTCATCAAGCCTATGCACATAAATTACTGACTGGGCGAAAAGAACAATTTTCTACTTTGCGTCAACTCAACGGCATTAGTGGCTTTCCCAAGCAGAAGGAAAGTGAGCATGATTGTTTTGGTGTCGGTCATTCCAGCACCTCCATTTCTGCAGCATTGGGAATGGCTGCCGGAAGAGATATCTGTGGCGGCGATAATAAAGTGATTGCGGTGATCGGGGATGGCTCTCTCACTGCAGGTATGGCTTTTGAGGCGCTTAATCATGCGGGAGATTTGAAACAGAAGCTGGTGGTTATTCTGAACGATAATGAGATGTCAATTTCGTCAAATGTCGGGGCACTCTCCTCATTTATGAGTCGGAAAATGACATCTGATACCTTTATCCGCTTTAAAAAAGAGACTGAAAATATTCTCAATTATGTCCCCGGTATTGGCCGTGACCTGGTTAACCTGGCCAAGCGTGCAGAGGAGTCGTTGAAGAGTTTTATGACTCCGGGGATGTTGTTTGAAGGTTTTGGTTTCGATTATTTCGGTCCGATTGATGGACACAATATTGATGAGATGACAAAAACTTTGCACAATGTTGCCCAGATTGAAGGTCCGGTATTGCTCCATATCCTGACTAAAAAAGGGAAGGGCTACGGTCCGGCAGAGGAGAATCAGCCAAAGTTTCACGGTGTCGGCCCGTTTAATTCAGAAACCGGAGAGGTCAAGGTTGGTAAAAGCACTGGTGCTGTTCCTTATACGAAAGTCTTCGGTGATACCCTGATTGAGCTGGCTCGTAAGGATGAAAAAATCGTTGCCATTACTGCTGCCATGGCAGAAGGAACCGGGCTGAAAAAATACTCAGAAACTTTCCCTGAACGGTTTTTCGACGTAGGGATCGCGGAGCAGCATGCTGTCACTTTTGCTGCAGGTTTGGCTTGCCGGGGGCTGCATCCGGTCGTAACGATCTACTCTACCTTCATGCAACGTGCTTATGACCAGGTTGTTCATGATGTCTGCCTGCAGTCTCTTCCCGTTACTTTTGCCATGGATCGAGCCGGACTGGTTGGCGCAGATGGACCAACTCATCATGGGGTCTTTGATCTTTCTTTCTTGCGTCATATCCCGAATCTTATATTTGCGGTTCCCCGTAATGAACAGGAACTGCAACGGATTATTCTGACGGCAAGTTTGTTTGATGGTCCCTTTGCCTATCGTTATCCCCGTGGTCATGGTGTTGGGTTGCCGCTGCAAAAAGAGATAGAACCTTTGGTGATCGGTCGTGGGGAACTGCTGCATGAAGGGACTGATGGATTGATTGTTGCCGTAGGTGACCTGGTTAACCAGGCTATGGTCGCGGCGGAGCAACTTTCCGAGCAGGGGATTGAGATTTCGGTTATCGATGCCCGCTTTGTTAAGCCATTAGATGCTGATTTGATTTTGTCGCAGGCAGAAAAGGTTCCATTTGTCATAACTGCTGAAGAAAATTCACTTCAGGGGGGCTTTGGTTCCGCAGTTCTTGAATTGTTGAATGATGTGGGGCTGGTGATTCCTGTGATGCGCTTAGGTATCCCCGATTCTTTCGTTGGTCAGGGAACTCAGGCTGAATTGCGTCAACAACTAGGACTTGATGCTGCTGGAATTGTTGCAAAAGTGAAACAGGGTTTGCACTATCAAGATCAAAAGGAAACAGCGAGTTAGGTGGAATTATGCGTAAATTTAGAATTTGTATTGGTTCTGATGATGGTAAAACTATGGCGAAAACCCATATGGGTGATACTCAGAAATTTTATTGTTATGACCTGGTTTCTTCATCAGAAAGTCTCTTTGTTGGTGAAAGGGTCAATGTCGCTAGAGAGATGGATCATGCCCAGTCTGATAAGATGAAATCGATTATCGCACTCCTTAAAGATGTCGATATTTTTGTTGCACAGCAAAAAAGCCCCAATTTTATCAAGATAGCCAAGCAGACAAAATACCAACCGGTTGTTGTTGATGTCGAAAATATCCCGGAAATTATTTCTCTGTTGCAGGATGAGTTTGACCTGATTGATTCTTATGTGCAACGGCGGAGAAACGGGGAGTTTTTTGAAATGATTCCAGAACTGTCAGCTGCAAGCTGATCGGGGGAGAGGTTATGGCACGAAAGATTTTCATTGCAGCAACAGGGATGAATAGCGGTAAAACTACCACCAGTCTTTCACTGATGCATATGGCAAAGAAGAAGTATCCAAGGGTTGGATTTATCAAGCCCATCGGTCCGAAACCGGTTGAATTTAATGGCCAACTTGCCGATAAAGATGCTGTCGTCATCGCCCGTAATTTTAACCTTCTTGATGATTTGTCCCTGATGTCCCCTTTTGTGTTGCAGCCTGGTGATACTCGCAGAATCATGGATGGTGTTCTGAATCGGGATGAGATTGCTCAGAAAATGTTGGATGCTATTGCAGAGTTAGATGCAAAAAATGACTTTTTGATTATTGAAGGAGCTGGACATACCGGAGTTGGAACTCTGTTTGGTTGTAATAATGCCCGGATAGCCAGAGAAACTCAGGCAACCGTGTTGATGGTGACGGGTGGAGGGTTAGGAAATGTTGTTGATTCTGCACAGATGAATCTGGCACTGTTCCAGAAAGAGCAGGCTGAGGTTAAAGCAATTTTGGTGAATAAAATTATACCGGAAAAGCGGGAACAGACACTGAAATATTTGACGATGGCTTTTAAGGGGGAGGATATTCGAGTTATCGGCGGATTCAATTATCATCCTATCCTGGCAAATCCAACCCTTAGGCGCATTGCCAGTGTCTTAGATATCGAATTACATGCGACTGAAGAACAGGGTCAACGTATCATTCATAATGTTCAAATCGGGGCAGCTTCAGCGCAACGGGTTGCAGAATTACTGAAAGAGTCTACGTTACTTATTATCAACAGCAGTCGAGATGAACTATTGGTCACAATTTCCAACCTCTATCAGCTGGATGAATACAGAGATAAAATCGCTGGTATTATCATCCCCGGGACGGGTGTAATAAGTCATATCACCCAAAAAATTATTGATAGCAGTCATGTTCCATACATGCGAGCTGGACGGACATCCTCGACTGTTTTTGAAATTATAAGGGATGATGTTTCAAAGCTGACTGCAGAAGATACCCATAAAATTCGCTTGATAACGGAGCTGGCGGAAAAACGCTTTGATTTTGATGCGATTGATTCATTATTGGATTGAGTTTGATTTGATAAGTTTTTCTGGAGAAAACTATGCTGATTCGAGTCCGCTATAAAGATGGTCGTATCGATTTGATCCCTTCACAGAATCTGGACGAATTGATTGTGATGAGTGAAATTGATCAATTTGAACGTTCTGCCGGTTGGGTCATTGTTGGTAGGGATCCAATAAGAAGTACTCTGCGGGGAGCTTATGCGGGTCCAGAGCGTAGAAAATAATGTAAAATTAACTTCTGATTGATCCGGATAGTGCTCAGCTGGGTTGGGTTGACAGGGAACCGATTGTACTTTGAGGATTGATTTCTCTTCGCCGTTTAAATAAAAAGTGGCTCAACTTGAACTGGTTGAGCCACTTCTCGTTTCAAGGCTGTAGGTTGATTAACTTGTCTCGATAGTTT
>CAZGKZ010000004.1:0-4449 GCA_964526315.1 uncultured Geobacteraceae bacterium | reverse complement strand
GTTGAGCCACTTCTCGTTTCAAGGCTGTAGGTTGATTAACTTGTCTCGATAGTTTTGTAAAATTTTGTGGACCTTCGTTCTTTGTTCCTGCCCCAGTCGTAATAGGGTTTTTTGTCCGGAAGAGAGGTTTTCCAGGTTGGGGTCTGCATAGGTAAAAAGAACCGCCGGTTGAGCAAGAAGAATCGGATCTGGAGGGTTTGGCATCTCCAGAAGGTGATTGATAACGTAGACCAGTCGGTCATTGAAATAAGCATTTTTATAGCCTAATTGTTCATAGGCCGTCTGAAATAATGGATAAAAGTGAGTGTAAAATTTAACTGCTGAATCCGGGTTGATTAATTCCATCAAGGCAACATATTTGTCATAGCGTTGATAGTTTTTACTGCTGATTTGTGGCGCTTCTGGTGTCCCCGAAACCAGAAATTTGCCACCGGGTGCTCTGATCGGCAGATGAGCTCTTGGCAACCGTTTATTTGGCAAATTATCAATGGTAACAACAAATTTCTGGATAAAATTTTCCATCAGCAACAGTTTGTTGGGTGCTTGGTTGTCCAGGGAGCTCATCAGTGCCGTTGCAAAGTTTTTATCATTGATCTGTGGTTCAGCTATGCTTTCCGCTGGTTGAGACTCGACTGATGGTGTTTTTACCTCTCCCGGTTTTTCCGGTTGTTCTGCTGGTTGAGGTGTTGTTACTGGGACCGGATAGTGTACGATAGGCTTCTTAATCGGCTCGACAGGGAGAGTTGCTTGAACGTCTAATGGTATTTGTTCTGTGACCGGCTGGTTTTGAAAGTAGATAGCCACGCCCAGACTCCCAATGAGAACTAGTAGAAAAATGATAACAAGGTTAGTTTTATTCATCGATAGTTCTCCTCTGTGGGGATTTTGTCCATTATGAACGGATTATACTGCCATTTCCAGTGATTATTTTAGATTTTTATTAATATTCATTTCCTCTTATCATTTGTTTATCTTATGAGATTAATTCAAACAGAAATCAATAAAAGAGTTCACTGTGGTTCTGAGTCATGTCGTTTGTTCCATGGGCGGGGACACTGTTTTCCCGGTTATGAAGACCTTTTGATCGATTGGTTTCAGCCGGTTGTATTGATAACCCTCCATTGTTTAAGGGACGGGGCATGGCTTGAGAAGTTGGTTACGCTGTTGCTTTCGTCTCTGAGTGGGGTTAAGGCTGTTGTTCTTCAGCAACGTTATCTACCGAATTCGCCCAGTCGTATTCTGTTTGGTGAGTTGCCAGAGGAAGTTAATGCTGTGGAGGATGGATTGAAATATCGTCTCCGTCTGAACTCTGCTCAAAATATAGGTTTTTTTCTCGACATGGCTCAGGGGAGAAGGTTGGTAGCGGGCCGAACGAAAGGGAAAAAGGTTCTCAACCTCTTCTCTTATAGTTGTAGCTTTTCAGTGGCAGCCATCGCTTCCGGGGCAAGTCAGGTTGTAAACATGGATATGAACAGAGGGGCTCTTCAGTTGGGTCGGCTTAATCATCAACTCAATCATCTGGATTTACGAAAAACAAGTTTTTTACCATTAGAGGTGTTTCGTAGCTTTAGTAAATTACGAAAGTTAGCACCATTTGACCTGATTATATGTGATCCCCCGGACACGCAGGGACAGAATTTTCAACCGCAACGGGATTGGCCGAAATTAGTTCAAAAATTACCTCGATTATTGAGTCCCGGAGGAGAGTTATTGTTTTGTCTCAGTAGCCCTAATTTATCTTCCCATGCTCTCCAGCAACTGGTCAGTCAATCCGGTCACAATGCTCAGTTGCTGAAGGTTTATTATTCTGATGATTGTTTCCCCGAAAAAAATCTGGATAACGGTTTAAATATACTGCATTATTGTGTTAATTGAAAAATATGATTTAAAAAATGTTCTCTGGAAAAACTCAGAATAGTTTTTACTACCGTAAATAAAGAATATTTTGTCTATTGCTTTTTCTCCTATCAGGCTATACTTAAATATCCTGTTTAGACATGTGTTGAAAGGAGGCTTTAAAATGCCTGTGGTAACTGTACGTGCAATTGAAGGAATCAGTGCTGAAAAGAAAGAAGAGCTGATGGATCGGATTACCATTGTTATGAAAGAAGTTCTAGGTAAAAATCCTGAGGCGACTCATGTTATTATTGAGGAAGTTTCGGCAGAAAATTGGGGAATTAGAGGGAAAACCGTTGCGGCGATCCGTTCCGGAAAGTAAAATTTCTCGACTCAATAAAAAAACGGTCGCCCTTTAAAGGGCGACCGTTTTTTTATTGAGTTTGCGGGGAAGTTAATGACAGCAGAAGGAATCACCAAAAAGAGCACCGATAACTCGAATTGCTTCAGGTGAAGTGACTTGATAGTAAACTTCAACACCTTCCCGGCGCCCGCTGATAATATTTTTATTTTTCAGGAGTGCAAGATGCTGAGAAACAGTGGCTTGTGGAAGTTCCAGGCACTCCCATATTTTTTTCACATTACAAGATTCTGACATCAGGCCAGCAACTATCTTCAGGCGAATTGGGTGACCTAGTACTTTGAGAATTTCAGATTCCCGAATACAACTCTGGTCAGGTTCAAAGGGGGGGGTTTCATTTGTTTCGGTCATGATGAACTCCTCAATAATATTTTGAATATATGGATATTAGAGGTAAGAAGCTATTTCGTCAAGAAATGAATGTTTTCAGTAAGATATTTAGCAGAGAATTGAAGTTTCTTGCGAGACAAGAGAGGAATATACTGTGCAGTTATCAAATAAAACTTTTGTCGTCGGTCACCGCAACCCCGATTCAGATTCAATCTGTAGTGCCATCGCCTACGCTGAGCTGCGACGTCTGCAGGGACTGGAGGGTGTTATTGCCGCCAGGGCTGGAACGATCAATTTTCAGACTCAGTTTGTCTTGGATCATTTAGGGGTTGAAGTTCCGCAATTGCTTGCAGATGTTCATCCGCGGATCAAGGATGTTGTCACCGAAAAGGCGATTTCAATTCACCAATCCGCACCTCTGTCCAAGGCGATAGAACTCTATCATCAACACCGGATTCGCATGCTTCCGGTCATTGATGATAAACAGCAAGTCAGGGGGTTGTTGTTGTTGAAACAACTGACAGAGCACTTTTTAGTACCGTCTGAACCAGAGAAATTGCGCCGTATCCGTGCTTCGATCAGTTCTATTCAGAGCTGTCTTGGTGCCACTTCACAACATCTGTCAAATCCTGATCAGGTGGAAGAACTTAACCTTCATGTTGGCGCGCGAAGGGAGGAAAGTTTCAGTCGTTGGGTTGCTGAAACCATTCCCGAGAAAACTATTCTTATCACCGGGGATCGTCCCGGGATCCAACGCCTTGCAGTTGCTGCCGGAGTCCGTTTGTTAGTTATATCCGGGGGAGCACCGGTTGATGAAGAGTTATTGGTGCTTGCGCGTCAGAATGGTGTCTCAATTCTGGTGAGTCATTTCGATACGGCAAACTGTGTTTGGTTGACGCGGATGTCAACGCCGGTTGGGTTGTTGGTTGAAAATGATTTTCTGCTTGTCAAACCGAACGACTTAATTGAAGATCTCCGCTTGAAGTTAACCTATGGAAAGCAATCTGGGGCAGTTGTTTGTTCTGCCAATGGGCAGGTTGTCGGGGTTGTGACTAAAAGTCACTTGCTGAAAAAATCTCCAGTCAGACTGATTCTTGTTGATCATAATGAGTTAGCACAAGCTGTTCCCGGTGCCGATAAAGTTGAAATTTTAGAGGTGATTGACCATCATCGCCTCGGAAATTTTCATACTGATTTGCCGATAAGATTCATAAATCAGCCACTGGGAAGCACCTGTTCTTTAGTGTCGACTCTCTATCAACAAGCCGGGCTCAATCCCGAACAGAAAATTGCCGGATTGCTTCTCGCTGGATTACTTTCTGATACTGTTATTTTGAAATCTCCCACCACCACCGATATCGATCGTCAATTGGTTCCCTGGTTGGAAGAACTTTCCGGTTTGGATCATCAGGATTTCGGGTCACAACTATTTGCTGCCGGTAGTCCCATGGCCAGTGGTGTGCCGGCACGTAAATTGATATTCACCGATTTTAAAGAGTATCGTGCCGGTGATTATCTGCTTGGATTGGGGCAGGTCGAGGTGGTTAATTTCCATACTTTTTACAAGCGCCAGGATGAGATAATGACGGAACTACATAAAATTCGAACCGAGAAAGGGTATGAGTTAGCAGCACTACTGGTCACAGATATTGTATTAGAGAACAGTCTTCTATTGACTGCAGGACCAAGCGAATTACCTTTTGTTATTGGCTATCCGCTGGAAACAGAGAATATTTACCGTTTAAAGGGAGTTCTTTCGCGTAAAAAACAATTGGTGCCCCATCTGCTAAAAGTATTTAAAGGGATGTAATGTGGATAAAAAAGGCCCCACGTCAGGAGGGTGAACGCGGGGCAAATGTTTT
>CAZGKZ010000003.1:0-26134 GCA_964526315.1 uncultured Geobacteraceae bacterium | reverse complement strand
ATCAATTAACGTATGATATGTAAACACTGTTGTTAGTTGTCTGGGAAAATTAAATTATCAATTTTGGCACCGGGGTAATAGGTGTCGACCAATACCAAGCTGCAAGGAGGAGGCAATCAACGAAGAAGGAAATGATACCTCTTGTTGAAGGCTGCCCACTGGTATCGCTTCCATTGACACTTGTACCGCAGCACTATTCGCACCGATTTTTTTCAATCTGAATTAGTCGTTCAGGTTGAAGTTAATATGCCACAATTATTTATAGGGAGGAACAGATGAAACGTTGTCAAATATTGAAAGTTGCTATTGTTGCATTAGTCCTGGTTCTTGGTCTCAGTTTTGCTGCTGGTGCTGCTCAGTGGAGTACGACAAAGGCTGAATTTTTGTATGGCTGGAATTATGAGCGTGATGATAAAAATGCCATGATTCTGACCCTTGCCAATGCGACCGGTTGGGCGTACGGCGACAGTTTTTTCTTTATAGATGCAAGCCACGTAGATGATAAAGATAATACTGGTGGTATGCACATGGAGTGGTCCCCCCGTTTGAGTCTGCTACGGACTTTTGGTAATGGGCAGCTGGATGGCCCGCTTAAAGATGTTTATGTTATTGTCCAGTCCGACTTGGATTCGAACCAATACGACAATAAAATAACATTGATGGGTGGTTTGAGTGCGGATTGGAATGTCCCAGGCTTCGCATTTTTTAAGACAACTGTTCAATATCGTGATGACCCAAAATTAGATGGTGATGGGGCTCAGGGAACGCTGGTTTGGAGTGCTCCATTCACTATCAAAGGGCAGAAGTTCTCCTTTGAAGGATTTCTTGATTACACTTCAGCTGAAGGAGATTCCCATGCCAATGTGCTGACCCAACCCCAGCTGTTATGGCATGCAACAGACAATCTTGCTGCCGGCGTTGAATACCAGTACTGGCACAACATGTACGGGATTGATGGCCGGACTGAGAGCTTGCCACAAGCTCTGGTTCGCTGGACTTTCTAATCTTTCTGGACAATCGGGTGATAAGGATTTAGACTCGATACCTAGATTTTATTGTTAGACTTAAACAATGGCTCCGTTTCGGAGCCATTGTTGTTTGAATTGTAACTTTTTTGTGGGATTGATTATGAAACCGGAACTGAGAATTAACACTCTGCTCGAAGCGGATCGATCTGTCGTCCTGATTACGGTGATTGACAAGCAGGGGTCGGGACCACGCTCTCCCGGCGCCAAAATTGTGATGACTGAAGATGGCACTTTCTGGGGAACTATCGGCGGCGGGCAGGTTGAGAATCAGGCTCTCGATTTTGCCCGCAAGTTTTTTCATGGCAAAGCCCAGGCAACGACCGCCCATTTTCAGTTGAAACCCGGCTTTGCCGGTGAGAATATTGATATGCTCTGTGGCGGCAGGGTCTCTCTATTGTTTGAAAAGTTCCTCCCCGGAGATGATCTCGATCAGTTCAGAACCTTCCAGAAACTGGATGGTGCGGCTGAGACTGGTCTCTGGGTGATCAATCTGGACGGCATCGAATCGGACCAACGGGCTGAGAGGTTTTTGATTGCAAAAAATAGCAAGCCGGCAGCGGGTCTTGCTCCGTTACATGAATATCTGCTGATTCAGGGGCGGATGTCACAACCGAGTCGTCTCGTTGAATTTGCAGGAGCAAACTGGTTTGTGGATAAATTTTCAACGTCGGGGCATCTGGTTCTGGTCGGAGCGGGTCATGTTGCTCTGGAGGTTGCTAAGTTTGCCCATAGTGTCAATTTTGCTGTGACGGTCTGTGATAATCGTGCCGAGTTTGCCAATCGAGACCGTTTCCCGATGGTTGATACGGTTGTGGTTGTTGAAGAGTACCGGAGTATTTTTGAACAGGTTCGGGTTGGGGCAGATGGTTATGTTGTTATTCTCACACATGGTCACGCCTATGATCAGACGGCACTTGAGCAGGCTCTGCAGACCGAAGCCGGTTATGTCGGAATGATTGGCAGCTCACGTAAAAAAGGGGCTATCTACGCGAATTTAAGCAATAACGGTATTACTATTGAGCAGCTTGAAGCGGTTCACTGTCCGATCGGATTGGAGATTGGGGCGGAGTCCCCGGTGGAAATCGGCATCAGTATTATTGCTGAATTGATCAAGGAGAGGGCACAGTAGGGGAGTTGTCGGTCGATTTCGGCAGTTCCTCCCTGTAGCTCAGAAAGGAACTGCCGAGGTGCTAGCGGTGAGGATCTATAGACCCACCTGGTCATTGAACGCGTTGATCAGTTGGTCGATCTCTCCGGCCTGATTCAACGTCTTAGTCCAGAATGTTTCGTGGTCATACCACTGTGCATTCAGCTCTTGCAGATCTTTTGCCTGCTGCTCAATCCAGGTAAAGTATTTGAGATTGTGGATCGCTTTCTTATCGTAATAGTTTAACTCTTTGGTGTTGTCGTAAGAAACCGATTGTAGTAGCTCAATATCTCTTTCTGCATTTCCGGTTGTGTACTTCCCTCTGGCCTCTTCCAGTTCCTGAATCCGTGAGCCATAAAGCTGCATAGAGTCCGTTGCAATAGTCACCAGGTAATCTTTTTCGGTCAGTTCGTTGTATTTGGCGAACTTGATCGCCGCAAGCATGTTGCCAACCCCAGAAATGCCGAGTAGATCAAGCTGGTCAACCAGTTCGGGATTAACCCCTTCACTTTTGAGCAGGTCTCTCCCTTCTTCCTCGTTGAACAGCCGTAGAGTACGGATCGCTTTCTCGTCATCTACCGCAACGACAAAGTCAGTCTCTTTACAATCATGAACCCAGGGAACGTGCTTATCGCCAATCCCCTCAATCCGGTGATCACCAAACCCATTCTGCAACAAAGTTGGGCACTGCAGGGCTTCGGCAACGGCAATCTTCATTTTTGGGAACTTGGATTTCAGGTAGTAGCCAGCCGCCAGTGTGCCACCGGAACCGGAAGATGAAATATAGCCGGAAAAACTTTCATTTTCTCCGACGTACTGGTTGACCAGCTCCTCTATGGCACTGCCTGTGACATTGTAGTGCCAGAGGGGGTTGCCCATTTCGTCGAACTGATTGAAAATCTGGAGATTTTCCCCCGAATTTCTCAGCTCCCAGCATTTGTCAAAGATCTCTTTGACATTGGATTCACAGCCTGGTGTCGCGATCACTTCTCCGGCAATTGTTTTCAGCCAGTCAAACCGCTCTTGCGACATCTCTTCAGGTAGAATGGCGATAGCATGGTTAGCGAGAAGTGCAGAGATATAGGCACCTCCCCGGCAATAGTTACCGGTGGAGGGCCAAACGGCCTTGGTCATCTGTGGGTCAAATTGCCCTGAAATTAACCGGGGGATCAGGCAGCCATAGGTGGCACCGACTTTGTGGGCACCGGTCGGGAACCACTTGCCTGACAACATAATGATTTTGGCTTTGCAGCCGGTTAGTTCGGAGGGGAGAACGATATGATTGACTCCACCGAAGAGGCCACCAGAATCCTGCTGATCATTTTTCCAGGTGATGCGAAACAGGTTGAGAGGATTTACCTCCCAGAGCCCGACCGATTTGAGGGATTCCTTGATTTTTTCAGGAATCATTTCCGGGTTTTTCATCATCTCAAAGGTGGGGAGAAGGATTCCTTTCTCCTTGCAGTAGGCCGCATTTTTATCTCTAACCGCAGAGTTAATCTCTAAGTTAATCACTGACTCTCCTCCTTACAGGATATCCTGAATAGATTTTATTGATTTATCGGGTGCTTTGACCCCTTTGAGGGCTGAAGCAACATCCTTCAAGCCATTGCCGGTGGTGATGATGACGACCTGTGCTTCGCACTCAAGCTGGTCCTGTTCCTGAATAAAACCAGCATAAGCGGCAGCTCCTGCTGGTTCGGTGAAAATACCACTACTGCTTGCCAGTTCATGTTGGGCGGCGAGAATTGCCTTGTCCGTGACCCTGATGATTCTGCCGTTGTAATCCTTGAGCAGTTTGCGGGCGTGATAGCCGTTTCTCGGGATATCAACACAGATGGAATCGGCTACCGTGTGGGTGGAGATATTACTGAAGACCCCGGAATCCCAGGCACGGTAGAGGGCATCACTGGTTTTTGCTTGCACCGAATAAATGACCGGGACTTTGTCAATAATGCCGAGACTTAATAGATCCTTGAACCCTTTGAGGACACCAGCAACAATGCAGCCGTCACCCGTCGAAACAAAAACGTAGTCGGGAGCCCGATTTAACTGCTGGAAGATTTCGAGAGAAACGGTTTTCTTCCCCTCAATTGTCATCGGGTTGTAGGCAGTGTTGCGGTTCATCCCCCCTTTGATTCGGGAATACTCCAGCGACAGGTCGTAGGCTTGGTCATAAGTTCCTTTGACTTTGTAGACATTAGCTCCGTATTGGAGTGCCTGAACAATTTTGGCTTCGGGCGCCGTTTCCGGGAGGAAGATGGTAATGTCCTGTCCCGCAGCTGCCCCGATTCCCGCCATCGAAGAACCGGCATTGCCGGTGGAAGCGAGAACGATCTCATTGATGCCGTGTTTTTTAGCGAAAGCAGAAACCAGAAAAGAGGCTCGGTCTTTAAATGAGAAAGTCGGATTAACCCCGTCATCTTTTATATAGAGATGGTCAAATCCTGTTTTGTCCCGGATATTAGCAGGTTCCCAGAGGGGAGTATTGCCGACTGGAACCGAAGGGAAATACTCTTTCTCAATCGGGAGTAAATCGAAAACGGAGAACTGTTGATCCATATGTCCGTCGAGTTGGACTTCGAGAATGCCACGTACCGGCTCATCGGCTTTTTGCATACTTGAGCAGTCAGGGCACACCATAAGCTTGGAGTTGATGTCAAATTGCCGACCACACTCCGTGCAGATATAATTGTATTTCATCATATGCCTGTGTGATTTGAATTAAAAAGATATGGGGGAGTTTATTTGTCGCTCTCTTTTGACTCTCTGATGTAGCCGTATATTGTATATTTCGACAGCTTTAACTCTTTTGCGACCATCGCAACCGAGCCTTTAATATCAAAGATCCCTTTATTGTTGAGACCGGAGACAATGTATTTATTTTTCTCATGGTTCGGGATGTTAGCGTTGGTGCTGATCTCGATAACAACATTGCTGACAGCATTGTGAATGAGATCCTCAACGTTATTGGCGCAGTGTTTGTCTTCAGTGTCTGATTTTTTCATCGCTGGTTGATGGAATAGGCTGAATGTTGAGATGAATTCAGACAGAGGTATATTCATGTCGAAGTTAATGCCCAGCAATCCAATCGGTTTACTATTGTTACATATCACGGTAAAGAGTGACCGCATCGGATCTCCATTGACACTGCTCGTCGTGTAGCAGGTGTGATCCTGTTGACCGGTTTCAAGAAAATCAAGAAGTATTTGAGTCCCTTGCTCGGTGAGCGGTGCCCCCGCTTTCCGGTTAGTATGATGACCGTTAACGATTTTTATTATGGCATGATCTGGATCTTCAAGACTATGGAGCACGACTTCACAGTGTTTCCCCATGAAGGCGGCAATACCATCTACAATAACTTTGTACGATGTTAAAATCTTCTTATCGGTTGCGGTGAAATTCGTCTTGATTTCTGTTGTCATCGCTTCTCCAATCATTTTTTAGATAAAAGGCAGTGCATAATATAAAATTTGTTGTGAAATATCAACATATATATGGAAGTTTGTCTATTTCGAGTTGGGGTGATAGCTCGTGATTCTGATATTCATCTTCAGGTTTCTTATTTTTTGCTTATCACGTCAGGGTGGTTATCCAATAGCAAACAATCTAGGCAATTGGATAGTGCCGGTCGGCACACTTTGGAACCGATTGTTTTTCGCATAAAACTATTATTTTTAGCTTGCACAATTTTGTGTATAATGTAAAATAAACTGTAACGACAGATATGGGAGGTTTAGTAAATGTGTAAGAAAGATATAGACTACATTCTTAACAGTCCGGTAAAAAACTCAGCTTACCCGGTTTTTTCCAGAGAAGAGGCGGAAAATGCAATGCGCTTTCATTCGGGTATTCCCGGTTATGAGCCCACTCCATTAGCCCACCTTGGACGGTTGGCGAAGGTGTGGGGGCTTAATGATATTTATGTCAAGGACGAATCTTACCGATTTGGTTTAAATGCATTCAAGGTTCTCGGCGGAAGTTATGCGGTTGCTAATATTTTGTGTGAGAGGCTTGGCAGGAAGCTGATAGACATAGATTTTAACTATTTAGTTAGCGCCGAGGTTCGAGAGCAACTTGGTGATATGACTTTTATTACTGCGACTGATGGTAATCATGGTCGTGGGATTGCTTGGGCTGCGGAAAAATTGAAGCAGAACGCAGTTGTCTACATGCCGAAGGGTTCTGCTGCTGCCAGAGTGAAAAGTATTGAATCTCATGGTGCGACTGTCCATGTGACCGACCTCAACTATGACGATGCTGTCCGGTTGGCAAATGATGAGGCCGATAAGAACGGCTGGTTCATGATTCAGGATACCTCATGGGAGGGCTATGAAAAAATTCCCAACTGGATCATGCAAGGTTATATGACCATGGCTCTGGAAGCATTTCAGGAGATGGGTACGGTTAAGCCGACCCATGTTTTTATTCAGGCTGGTGTCGGTGCCCTTGCAGGTGCCGTGCAAGGATTACTGGTTGAGTATTATGGAGATGATTCCCCCGTGGTCGTGGTAGTCGAACCTAGAAATGCTGCCTGTCTGTATCGCTCGGCAGAGGCTGGTGATGGCCAGCCCCACGCGGTCACTGGTGATCTGGAGACGATTATGGCCGGTCTGGCTTGTGGTGAACCTAATCCGATCGGCTGGGATATCCTCAAACAGAGTGCCTCATGTTTTGTCAGTGTTGAAGATTACTTGGCTGCAAACGGGATGCGGATCTTATCCTGCCCGGTTTTGGGTGACGATAGGATTATCGCCGGGGAGTCCGGCCCGATTGGTATTGGGGTCCTTGATTTAATCATGAATGACTCTGAATACCAGGAGCTTAAGGAAGCATTAAAATTAAATTCAGATTCTACAGTTCTGATGTTTAACACCGAGGGAAACACCGATCCGGTGAACTTCAGAGAAATTGTTTGGTATGGCAAGTACCTTAAGCCTAAACCATAAAAAAACATTATTTAAATTGGAGGCAAAAAATGCAAGATTTCAAAAAAATTCTTGAACTGGCTGAAAGCTACAAAGACGACATGACCAAGTTTCTCCGGGATATGGTGCGTATTCCGAGTGAGAGTTGTGACGAAGAAAAAGTTGTTCTGCGGATCAAGGAAGAGATGGAAAAGGTCGGTTTTGATAAAGTCGAGATCGATCCGATGGGGAATATCCTCGGGACGATCGGTCATGGTAAACGCTTGATCGCTTATGATGCCCACATTGATACTGTCGGTGTCGGTAATCTGGATAACTGGAAATACGATCCCTATGAGGGATTTGAGGATGATGAGATCATTGTTGGCCGTGGTACCAGTGATCAGGAAGGTGGCATGGCTTCTATGGTTTATGCCGGAAAAATTATCAAAGATCTGGGATTAGAAGATGAGTACACTCTGGTGATGGTCGGATCGGTCATGGAAGAGGATTGTGATGGCCTGTGCTGGCAGTACATTGTTAAAGAGCTCGGTCTCAAGCCGGAGTTTGTCATTTCAACCGAACCGACTGACGGTGGCATTTATCGTGGTCAGCGTGGCCGGATGGAAATCAAGGTCTCCGTCAGTGGCATCAGTTGTCACGGTTCAGCGCCGGAGCGGGGCGATAATGCTATCTTTAAAATGGCCCCAATCCTTGAGGAGCTGGAAGAGCTGCACACCAACCTCATCAGCGATGATTTCCTTGGCAAAGGGTCACTGACTGTTTCTGAAGTGTTCTCAACGTCACCTTCACGTTGTGCTGTTGCTGACAGTTGTAGTGTTTCCATTGACCGCCGCTTGACCAAAGGTGAAGACAAGGAATATGCCTTGAGCCAGATCAGAGAGTTGCCCGCAGCCAAAAAAGCTGGTGCCAAGGTTGAAATGTATACTTATGAGAGACCTGCTTACACCGGTCTGGTCTATCCGACCGATTGTTACTTTCCTTCATGGGTTGTTGAAGAAGAGCATGTGGCGGTTCAGTCTGTTGCCGATGCTTACCAGCAATTATTTGATAAAGATCCACGTATCGACAAATGGACCTTTTCAACCAATGGTGTTTCGATTACCGGTATGTTCGGCATCCCGACAGTCGGCTTCGGTCCGGGGAAAGAAGCACAGGCGCATGCACCGAATGAAAAGACCTGGAAGCAGGATCTGGTCACCTGTGCCGCCGTTTATGCCGCATTACCTAAAGTTTACTTAAGTAAAGCGTAGGAGCCGATCATGAGTGAAACTGTAGTTGTTGCTATTGGTGGTAATTCTCTGATCCGTGATGAAGCTCACAAATCTGTGAATGATCAATATGAATCCGTTGTAGAGACGGTAAAGCACCTGGCAGATATTGTCGAGTCTGGTTTCAAACTGGTCATTGTCCATGGTAATGGCCCGCAGGTCGGTTTTATGCTCAGACGTTCCGCGATTGCTTTTGAGACATCGGGGCTGCATGAAGTTCCTCTCTCTAGTTGTGTTGCCGATACTCAGGGGGCAATCGGCTTTCAGATTCAGCAAGCTCTTGAAATTGAGCTGCAGAAGCGCGGAATTAACAAGAAAACAGTGACAATTGTAACCCGCGTTGTGGTTGATGAAAATGACACAAAGTTCCAGAATCCAACCAAGCCGATCGGTTCTTTTTACAGCGCAGAAAAGAAAAACGAGCTATCGGCTCAGTACCCGGACTGGACTTTTGTTGAAGATTCCGGTCGGGGGTTCAGACGGGTTGTCCCTTCACCCGATCCCCTTGAGATTGTTGAGATTGATGTGATCAAGGATGTTATTGAGCGGGATTATGTTGTTATCGCCTGTGGTGGTGGTGGAATTCCTGTCGTCAAGAAAGCCGAAGGTTACATGGCGGTTGATGCCGTTATCGACAAGGATCTGGCTTCTGCACTGTTGTCTGAAACTGTTCAGGCAAAACGATTCATCATTTCAACCGGAGTTGATTATGTTTTCCTCAATTTTGGCCAGGAAAATGAAAAACGGCTGGAACATGTTACCCTTGATGAGATGAAGACGTATGTCACAGAAGGTCATTTTGCCGCAGGAAGTATGTTGCCAAAGATTGAAGCTGCACTTGAGTTTTTGGAGCATGGTGGCGAAGAAGTCATTATCACTGCACCGGAACAATTAAAGGCTGCTTTACAATATAAAGTTGGAACCCGAATTACCAAATAAAAGGAGTGTTAAATGAGCAAGACATGTACCCGTGAGTTAGTTTGTAAGCTGAGTTTGTTGAATACCAATGATATGTACCTGAATGATTTCCTGCACACCTGGGATAAGTCTGATCAGGAACTTCAGGCGATCTTCAAGGTTGCAGAAATTCTCAAAGAGATGCGTAAGGATAATATATCTCCAAAAGTTTTTGACAGCGGCCTGGGAATCTCACTGTTTCGCGATAACTCAACCCGGACCCGATTCAGCTTCTCAAGCGCCTGTAATATGCTCGGTCTGAATGTTCAAGATCTGGATGAGGGGAAATCCCAGATTGCTCATGGCGAAACTGTTCGCGAGACAGCCAACATGATTTCTTTCATGGGTGACATTATTGGTATCCGTGACGATATGTATATCGGCAAGGGGCATGAGTATATGAAGGAAGTTGCTGCTTCTGTTGAGGCCGGGTACCGTGAAGGTGTTCTCGAGCAGCGCCCGACGATCGTTAATCTTCAGTGTGATGTTGATCACCCGACTCAGTCGATGGCTGATGCCATGCACCTGATTGACTCTTTTGGTGGGATCGAAAATCTCAAAGGGAAGAAAATTGCCATGACCTGGGCATACTCACCCTCCTATGGCAAACCGTTGTCTGTTCCTCAGGGAATTATTGGGCTGATGACCCGCTTTGGTATGGACGTCTCTCTGGCTCATCCGGAAGGCTATGAAGTGATGCCTGAGGTTGAAGAGATCGCCAGACTCAATGCCGCCCGCTCAGGTGGTTCTTTTACCAAGACCAATAGTATGGCTGATGCTTTTAAAGATGCAGATATTGTTTATCCAAAGAGCTGGGCACCATTTGCAGCGATGGAGAAACGGACCAATCTTTATGGTGAGGGTGATGATGCAGGAATCAAAGCTTTGGAGAAAGATCTGCTGACCCAGAACTCAAAACACAAAGACTGGGAGTGTACTGAAGATCTGATGGCAACTACCAAAGAAGGTAAAGCTCTCTACATGCATTGTCTGCCAGCAGATATTACCGGCGTTTCCTGTAAAGAAGGTGAAGTTGCTGATAGCGTATTTGATCGCTACCGTGTGCCACTTTACAAGGAGGCCAGCCACAAGCCTTACGTTATTGCTGCAATGATTTTCCTGAGCAAGTTCAAGAATCCATCCGACACTTTGATGGGGTTACTTGACGCAGAAAATAAGAGAATCAGATAATATTTATTAAATGCCCCGGATCTAAAACCGGGGCACATTTACAGGTGGATACTATGAAAGAAATTATTCAGACAGAGAAGGCTCCCGCAGCTATTGGCCCCTATAGTCAGGCAACAACAATCAACGGGATGGTTTTTACCTCCGGGCAAATTCCCCTTGATCCCGCATCGGGCGAGGTTCTGGAAGGGAATATTACGGCACAGACTGAGCTGGTCATGAACAATTTGATGGCCGTTCTCGAAGCTGCCGGGTGTAACGCAAAGAGCGTTGTAAAGACGACCTGCTTTTTGAAAGATATGGGAGATTTTGCTGCTTTTAATGCTGTTTATGGCATTTATTTTTCAGAAAACCCACCGGCACGTTCTTGTGTGGCAGTCAAAACCCTGCCGAAAGATGTACTGGTTGAGGTCGAAGCGGTTGCAGTTAAATAGCAATTTTTGTGTGAAGTAGAAATCCCCTGCTTCCGGGTGGGGGATTCTGCCTGAATTGGCACCCGCCATTGAGGTCGTTTTCCCTTTAAGTATTGTGCCCGTTTCGTTTTATGTTGATTTTGCAGATGGAATCAAAAGGTGGTGACTATGATCAAATTTATCCTGAATGGTCAGAGCGTGGAATATACTGGTGATGGTTCCCAGTCTCTTCTGGAGTGGTTGCGTTTTACTGCCAATATGAAAAGTGTTAAAGACGGCTGCTCCGGGCAGGGAACGTGTGGTGCCTGTCTTGTTGAACTGGATGGAAAACCGATGCTCTCCTGTTCCATGAAAATGGAACGGATGGAGGGGCGCAGCCTGGTAACTTTGGAAGGTCTGCCTGAGGAACTCAAAGAGACCCTCGGGCGGGCTTTTGTTGCATCAGGGGCAGTGCAGTGTGGATTTTGCAGCCCCGGTATGCTGCTTCGAGCCAAGCTGCTGCTGAGTAAAAATCCCCATCCAACCCGAGTAGAAGTTACCCAGGCCATTAAACACCATCTCTGCCGCTGTACCGGTTACGTCAAGATCGTTGATGCAATTATGCTAGCAGCAGAAAAAATCGACAACAAAGAGAGTATCCCCTTCGAGGGGGGGCGGCTTGGCCAGTCTTCACCTAAACTTGAAGCATATGAGCGTGCAATCGGTAAACCGCTATTTGTCGGTGGCATCGAGATGCCGAATATGGCTCACGGCACCCTCCATTTCAGCGAGTATCCCCGGGCGCGGGTCGTTAAAGTTGATATTTCCAAAGCTGAAGCTTTGGACGGAGTCATCAAAGTCTTAACCGCCAAAGATATTCCCGGTAGTAAAAAAGTTGGAATGCTGATTAAAGACTGCGATATGTATATCTCCGCAGGGGAGATCACCCGCTGTATTGGAGATGTTATTGCTTGTGTCATTGCCGAATCGAAACCAATATCTGTGGCGGCAGCAAAGCTGATCGAGGTTGAGTATGAGGTTCTTGAACCTTTGACTGATCCCTTTGAGGCTTTGACCAGTGATATCCATATTCATGAAGGGGGCAACCTGCTCAAGGAGACGGTTATCTGCTACGGCGTGGATATGCAGGATGGTGCCGGTATTGAAGATGTTTTCAACCATTCCACCCACGTTGTTAAAGATACCTTTCAGACCCAGTTGATTGAACATGCCTATCTTGAGTTGGAAAACAGCATTGCCTGCTATGAAGACGGCAAGCTGACGGTTTATACCCAGGGACAGGGTATTTATGAAGACCGTCACCAGATTGCCGATATGCTGGGATTGGATATCAAGGATGTCAATGTCAAACTGGTTCCGGCGGGCGGTGCCTTTGGTGGAAAAGAAGATCTGACCTGTCAGGGACACGCAGCTCTGGGGGCATACCTGTTGAAACGACCGGTCAAGGTGAAGCTGGATCGGAGTGGATCGCTGCGGATGTCAACCAAGCGCCACCCGATGACGCTGGAGTATACCCTTGGTTGTGATGCGACTGGTAAATTTACCGGGCTGTATGCCCGGATTACCGGTGATACTGGGGCGTATGCATCAGTTGGGGGACCGATTATGGAGCGGGCAGCAACCCATGCTGGCGGCGCATATTACATCCCCAATATTGATGTGAAGTCGACAGCTGTTTATACCAACAATATTGTTGCGGGTGCGATGCGCGGTTTTGGTGTCAATCAGGTCACTTTTGCTATTGAGGGGCTGATTGATGAACTTTGCGACAAAGCGGGGTTTGATCGTTGGGAAATTCGCTATAAGAATGCTCTTGATCAAGGGCTGAAAACGACCAGTGGCCACAAACTCAGAAAAGCTGTTGGGCTCAAAGAGACACTGGAGCTGGTCAAAGATGAATATGATAGTGGAAAAGTTGTTGGTCTCGCCTGTGGTATCAAAAACTGTGGCATCGGTAATGGAGTCCCTGAGCTGAGTCAGGTCAGATTGGAAGTGACAGACAACGGTTCGATCAACCTCTACCATGGCTGGAGCGAAATGGGGCAGGGGGTTGACACCGTGGTGCAGCAGATGTTGTGCGAAAGTCTGGGGCTGGAGGACACTTCCTGTATCAACGTTATCGTCATGACTGCCAGTGAAACAAAAGGGGGGAGCACCACGGCAAGTCGTGGAACTTTCCTGGCCGGAAAAGCAGTTCTGGAGGCAGCTAAAGGATTGCAGAAGGACTTGGAAAATAACACCCTGCAAGAGCTGGCAGGCAGAGTCTACGACGGTTCCTATCTATGTGACTGGACAACATCCCCTGACTTTGATGGCGAAGTCATCAGCCATTTTGCCTACAGCTTCGCCACACAGCTGGTTGTTTTAGCTGATGATGGCCGGGTTGAAAAGGTCAGAGCCGTTCACGATAGTGGTATTGTGGTTAACCGGAAGATGTTTGAAGGGCAGATCGAAGGTGGCGTGATCATGGGGATGGGATATGCCATGACCGAAGATCTGCCACTGGAGAAAGGGCAGATCAAAGATTACAGTTTCAGAAAACTCGGTCTGTTACGTTCCACCGATGTCCCTGAAATAGAGGTGGTCACCGTTGAAATTTACGATGAAGATGCCCCCTTTGGAGCCAAAGGTGTTGGTGAGATCTGTTGTATCCCCACCGCTGCCGCTGTTGCCGGAGCATATCGCCACTTTGATGGGGAAAAACGGATATCTCTGCCGCTGAAACCACTGAAACGCTAAATACAAGGAAGAACACCATGTCTCTTTATCTGAAGAATGCAAAATATCTCGATTGGCAGACCTTTGAAATAAGTGTTGGACACTTGCTGGTAGAAGAAGGTGTTGATGGGAGTGTCACCAGTGTGCCCCAGATTCCAGCACAAAGTGAGCTAAAGACAGATGATCGGGTCATCGATTGTCACGATCGTCTGGTGACAAAATCTTTCGGTTGCGGACACCATCATATCTACTCGACTCTGGCCCGCGGCATGCCGGCTCCGAAAAAAATACCGACTAATTTCCAGGAGATCCTGACCTATATCTGGTGGACCGTCGACAAATGTCTTGATCTGGAGATGGTTGAAGCCAGTGCCCTTGCTTCAGCACTGTATTGTGCCAAAAATGGTGTCACTTTTGTGATTGATCATCACGCTTCTCCTTATGCGGTTGAGGGCTCTTTAGCGACTATCGCCAGGGCTTTTGACCGGGTCGGACTGTCTCATCTGCTCTGCTATGAACTGTCAGACCGTGATGGTGAGTCGATTGCGGAAGCTGGTTTGGCTGAGCATGAAAGCTATTTATCCGGGGGCGGCCAGGGGCATGTTGGCTTGCATGCATCATTTACCGTTGGGGATGATCTTCTGGCTCGTGCTGTTGATCTTGCTGCCAGGCATAACACCGGATTGCATGTTCATGTCGCTGAAGACAAATCTGATCAGGATGCCTGTCTGAAGGATCATGGCAAGCGTGTTGTACAGCGCTATGCCGATGCCGGAGCACTGGCATTGCCACAGACAATGCTGGTTCACTGTATCCATCTGGATGAGGACGAAAAAGAACTTATCCGGGCCAACAGCTCATGGGTTACTGAAAATATTGAAAGTAATCAGAACAACAATGTTGGGCAGGGCAACTACGGTCAGATAACCGATAAAGTGATGCTTGGAACCGATGGCATGCATAGTGATATGTTGCGCAGCGCCAAGGCTGCATTCCTGAGTGGTCAGCCGTTAGAGGGGGTCGGCATGGATACCATTTATGAGCGTTTCAGAAATGTTCATCGTTACATTCAGCAGAGTGGATTTAAAGGGGATGGCGACAATAATCTGGTGATCCTCGATTACGATTCACCGACGGAAGTGACCAGTGATAATTTTATCGGTCATTTTATTTACGGTCTTGATTCACGCCATGTCGATACTGTCATTTCCAACGGTAAAGTGATTGTTGAGCACGGCCTGGTGACAAATGTCGATGAACAGCAGATTCTTGCTCATGCCTGCGAAATGGGAACCAAATTGTGGAAGAAGATGCAGGAATTTTAAGCTGCTATTGATATGAAATCCCCCTCAATCCCCCTTTGGCAAAGAGGGGTCTGGGGAGATTTGGAAATTTGAGCTGCTCCCATGGCTTCGCAAACATTTTTCGACACCTTACGAAGCTAGAAGATATTGCGTTATGAAAAAACTTGTCAAAAACGGGATCATAGTCACCGCAGAAAAATCTTTCACTGCCGATCTGCTGATCGATGGTGAAACGATTGCAGAGATCGGTTTGCAGCTCGAAACTGAGGCCGAAACTGAGGTGATTGATGCGACAGACTGCTATGTTCTGCCTGGTGGTGTTGATGTTCATACCCATCTGAATCTTGCTTTAGGTTCCCGTCATGTCAGTGATGGTTTTTATCACGGGATGCGGGCCGCCGCTTTTGGCGGTACAACCACAATTGTCGATCATCCTGAAGCTGGCCCCGCCGGCTGCTCGTTATTTCACCAGCCAGACTTTTATCGGCAAAAACTCGAAACAGAAGCGGTGATTGATTATGGCATTCACGGCGTTTTTCAGTACGTTGATGCCGAAATTCTGCAACAGATTCCAGAGGTGATAAAGAGCGGTATTCCCAGCCTTAAGGCTTACATGACCTATGATGCCATGCTGAGGGATAGTGAAATCGAGCAGGTTCTGCAGGTGATGGGACCTGCCCACGGGTTGACCGCTTTCCATGCTGAGGATGATGAAACAATTAAGCGTTTACGCGAAAAGTATGGCACCGAAGGAAAGTTGACACCCATCTACCACGCGAAAAGTCGTCCCGATACAGCAGAGTCCGAGGCGATTCGTCGGATTCTGGAGATAGCGCAACGTTGTGGAAATGTCCCTGTTTACATTGTCCATCTGTCAACGGCAAAAGGGCTGGAAGAGATCAAAAAAGCCCGCCAGAACGGTCAGCAGGTCTTTGCTGAAACCTGTCCGCAATATTTGCTGCTCGATGAGTCGTGTTACCGGCAGGATGGAAACGAAGGGCTGAAATATATCATGGCACCGCCGTTGAGAACAGCTGCTGATCAAGAAGCCCTCTGGCAGGGGGTCATAGACGGTTCTATTGATGTGGTCGCAACGGATCACTGCTCCTTCTCGTTTGCTGATAAAGTGAAGTATGGAAAGGACGATTTCAGGCAATGCCCCGGTGGCTGTCCCGGCGTCGAAACACGTTTGCCGGTGATCTTTTCCGCAGGTGTCGCAGAAGGGCGTATCAGCATAAACCGCTTTGTCGATCTGGTCGCAACCAACCCGGCAAAAATAATGGGATTGTATCCCCGCAAAGGGGCGTTACAGGTTGATGCTGATGCCGATCTGCTCCTCTGGAACCCGCAGCTTGAAAAAAATATTTCAGCAGAGAACCTGCATCAGAAATGTGATTATACCCCTTTTGCCGGGATGACGGTTAAAGGGTGGCCGGTCCTGACCATGGTTCGAGGTCGTGTCATCGTCAAAAATGAGACCTTTTACGGGGAAAAAGGTTCAGGTCAGTTTGTGAAACGGAAGCTCTATCCTGATCAGGGTTAAGTTAGGAAACTCCATTTCAAGGGACGCATGAACCCATCCATGGGGCTTGACTGACGCCGTCCGTGGCGCCAGACACCCTTGAAATAGAGCCCCCGAACCTGTTTGGAATGAACAGATAATCAACTGGATGAATAATTCAAATTTAATATGGAGGTTGATTCATGAGTAGTGACAGATTTGTCTGCAGTTCGTTGAAAACTCTTTTTGGCTGGATTGATCAGTTTGAAAAAAGCGGAGAACTTTTTGGTATCACCAAAGATCTCTTCTTTGAGCCGCAGGCAACAGATCTTTTCCGCATGAGTCGCTACAATCAGACTCTTGAAACACCACTCGGTGTTGCTGCCGGACCCCACACCCAATTGTCGCAAAATATTATTGCTTCGTGGTTGACCGGAGCTCGCTATATGGAGCTGAAGACGGTTCAGATTCTTGATGAGCTTGAAGTAACCAAGCCGTGCATCGACATGTCGGACGAAGGGTATAATTGTGAGTGGTCACAGGAGCTGAAGCTCGATCAGTCTTTTGATGAATATTTGAACGCATGGATTATGCTCCATGTTCTTAAGGACAAGTTCGGCTGGAATACAGAGGAGTGTGGTTATATCTTCAACCTCAGTGTCGGCTATAACCTTGAAGGAATTCTCAGCCCCACCGTACAACGTTTCCTCGACCTGATGAATGACTGCAGTGCCGAATTACAGCCTAAAATTGAAGAGATTGCGGCCTTCTATCCGCGTATCCGTGATTTGCAGGTCCCGACCCAGATCAGCCGTAATGTCACAATTTCGACTATGCATGGCTGCCCCCCGGATGAAGTTGAAAAGATCGGGCGCTATTTTATTGAAGAGCGCAAGATGGATACGACGATCAAGTTTAATCCGACCATGCTCGGTGCCGAAAAGCTGCGCGAAATCCTCAATGAAAAGCTTGGTTTTGCAACGGTCGTTCCCGATCTGGCATTTGATCACGATCTCAAATATGAAGCTGCTGTTGGGATTATTCGTGCCCTGACAAAAACCGCCGCTGACGTTGGTGTTGCCTTCAACCTGAAGTTGACCAACACCCTGGAAACATCAAATATCAACCAGAAGCTGCCGAAGCACGAAGAGATGGTTTATATGAGTGGACGGGCACTCCATCCGATCAGCATAAATGTAGCAGCCAAATTGCAGCAGGAATTTGACGGGGCTCTCGACATCTCTTTCTCCGCCGGTGCTGATTGCTTCAATATTGTCGATATCCTTAAATGTGGTTTAAAACCGGTAACTATCTGTTCTGATGTTCTCAAGCCCGGTGGCTATGGACGGATCAGTCAATATCTGCCGCTGATTGAGCAGGCGCTAAAAGATGCCGGTGCCGATTCCCTGGATGACTTTGTCATAAAAACCTCAGGACAAAAGAATCTGGCTGCTGCCAGAGTTGCGAACCTTGTCGCCTATGCTGCTGAAGTGATCGAGTCGGAGTTCTACAAAAAAGTTCACTACCCTTACGAATCGATCAAGACAGAGCGTAAACTCGACTTCTTTGATTGTGCCGAAGCACCGTGTATGAGTGAGTGCCCGGCAGGACAGGAAATCCCCCGCTACCTCGACTTTGTTGCCCAGGGTGATCTGGAGAAAGCCTATCAGACGATTCTGGCAACCAACCCCTTCCCCAATGTTCAGGGGAAAGTCTGCGACCACGCCTGTCAGTCAAAGTGTACCCGGATCAACTACGATCGCCCACTGATGATTCGTGAAATCAAGCGTTACGTTGCCGATAAATTCGACCGTCATCTCCCCAAACCACAGGAGAAAAATGGTGTCAAGGTCGCGATTATCGGTGCCGGACCAACTGGACTTTCATGTGCTCACTACCTGGCCATGGAAGGTTTTGAGGTTGAAATGTTCGAGGCCAAGGGGTTCCTTGGCGGGATGGCTGCCGATGGTATTCCGGTTTTCCGTCTCGATGACGGTAGCCTGTATAAAGATATCAATGCGATTATCTCACTTGGAGTCAAGGTTCATTTAGATCAACAGATTACCGCTGAGCAGTTCAAACAGATTCAAGCTGCAAATGACTATGTTTACGTTGCCGTTGGTGCACAGGAGAGCCTGCCGCTGAATATTCCGGGGATTGATGCTGAGGGGGTTTTTGATCAGCTGACCTATTTAAGTCAGGTTCGGCGGAAGCAGTCTATTCCCGAGAGCCGGAAAATTATCGTGATCGGTGCTGGAAACTCGGCAATGGATGCCGCCAGAACGGCGAAGCGGGTTGTTGGTAAAGAGGGTGAAGTGACTATCGTTTACCGCCGCACCCGGCGTGAGATGCCATGCGATCCTGAAGAGGTGCGGGGAGCTCTCGAAGAGGGGATCAGGCTGGTTGAACTTGCTTCACCCGAATCTGTCGCCATTAAGGATGGTAAAGTTGCTGGACTGACCGTCAGTAAAATGAAACTTGGTGCACCCGACGAAAGTGGTCGTGCCAGACCAATCAAGATTGATAATTCAGAGAGTGTCATTGAGGCCGATCTGATTGTCCCGGCTATTGGCCAGCAGGTGGTTCTCGATTTCTATCCCGAAGAGAAACTCGATATCAACCAGGCAACCTACGAGACCACTCTGGAGAATGTTTTTGCCGGTGGTGATGCTATGCGCGGAGCATCGAGTCTGATCAACGCTATTGCCGACGGACAGAAAGTCGCTTTCCAGATCATGAAGAAAGCGCAGCAGGAGCGGCATGGCTTGTCTTCGCCCCGCGATGAGCGTCAACCCGATCTCAATAGTCTGCAGATTAAACAGGCAAGGCGTCTGTTTGGTCCAGATCTCCCCGAAGTGGAAGCTGAGAACCGGATCAACTTCAATCTGTTTATGCATTCTCTCAGTGATGATGCCGCCGTTTCAGAGGCATCACGTTGCCTTCAGTGCGATCTGGTTTGTAATATCTGCACCACCGTCTGTCCGAACCGTAGCAACATGTACTACAACCTGTCGGAGTCGGTGGAAGTTCCGCTGGAAACTGCGGTCAAGAATAATGGCTCTGTCGAAGTATCAGGTCGCGGCAGCGTAACCATAGGACAGCCATATCAGATTATCAACATCGGCGACTATTGCAACGAGTGTGGCAACTGTACCCTGTTCTGTCCCAGCGCCGGTGATCCATACAAGGATAAGCCGAAGTTTCACCTCACCGAGGAGAGCTTTGCCTGCGCCGATTTCGGCTTTCTCTACAGCGACAAGCAGAGCATGAAGATCAAGGGTGATGACGGAATTTCTTTCCTGACAGAGGGTGCGGACGGCTTCACTTACGAGGATGATCAAGTTTCTGTGACCCTCAATGGTGCGACCCTGCAGGCCGAAAAGGTTTCATTCAAGGATGCAACAATCGACCGGTTCGACCTTGCGCCGATTGCACAATATGTTGTCTTATATAAGAACGTCAGGCCACATCTGCCTGCAGCTGACTGAATATGGTGATACGACTATGAACAATAAAACATTGAAAGATTTGACAATCTGTATCAAGAGTGGTGGCGATCTCGCAACGGGGGTTGTCGCTCGACTATACAAGGCTGGTTTCAAGCGGTTGGTGCTGCTTGAAACTGAGCGACCACTGGCTGTCCGGCGAAATGTCAGTTTCGCTGAAGCAGTCTATAACGGAACCCAGACTGTTGAAGGGATCACTGCTCAGTTATGCCAGAGCACTGATGAGTTTGAGAGCGTTTTTGCGACGGGTAAAATTGTAATCATCGTCGATCCACAGTGGACAACGCTGAAAAAGATCTCCCCCGATGTTGTTGTTGATGCGATTCTCGCCAAACGTAATCTGGGAACGACAAAAAATGAGGCTCCTTTGGTTATTGGCTTGGGACCGGGGTTCAACGCCGGTCAGGATGTCCATTGCATTATCGAAACAAACCGTGGTCACTTTCTTGGTTCGACGATTTATTCTGGTCCCGCACAGGAGAATACCGGTGCCCCCGGGGTGATCGCCGGATATACCGTGGAACGGGTCCTCTGGTCGTCGGTAGCTGGAATGTTTAAAACCGACCATCAGATCGGCGATATGCTCAAGCAGGGTGAACCCCTCGGGTTTGTCGATGATCTGCCGGTATTGAGTAAGCTTGATGGGGTTATTCGCGGGTTATTACGTTCTGAGACACCAGTGCAAAAGGGGACCAAGCTGGGCGATGTTGATCCACGTGGTGAAGTATCCTACTGCTCTCTGGTTTCAGAAAAATCGCGGGCTATTGGTGGCGGTGTTCTCGAGGCCATACTCCATAATTATCTGTAACAGTTTGCTCAGTTGTAAGTACGAAACACCTAACTCGTCAGGAGGTAGTTGATGTCTATTGGAAAAGCGGTCGAACGCAAGGATGCTCTGGCCAAGGTATCCGGCCGGGCAAAATTCACTGAAGATTTTGCCGTAAAGGGATTGAAGCATGCCGTCTATGTGCGCAGTACCATCGCCCATGGACAAGTGACAGTGATCAACACCGAAAAGGCTCGAGCACTGGCCGGGGTGCGGGCAATTTTTACTTATGAAGATGTGCCGAAAAATTTGTTTGCGACGGCCGGACACCCTTACGCGATGGATCGAGCTGCTGCAGATGTGGCAGACCGATTACTGTTAACCCGGAATGTCCGTTTGGAGGGGGACGAGATCGCAATTGTCGTTGCCGACACCGAACTGATTGCCCGGCAGGCCGCAGCATTGGTTGAGGTTGAGTATGAACCCTACACAGTGCTGGTGACTCCCGAAGCTGTTCTTGCCGCTGATGCACGCAAAATCCATCCTGGTGGTAATATTCTTGGTGCCCACAGCTACGAAGTGGGTGGCAAAATTAAAGTTGCCGAAAAAGAGGCAGAGATTGTCCTTGAAGGTGAATACTCAACATCCATGGTGCAGCACTGCCACCTCGAAAATCATATCGCTTATGCATATATGGAGGACAGTGGCAATATCATTATTGTTTCCTCAACTCAGATTCCCCATATCGTCCGGAGAATCAGCAGTGAGGCAATCGACTTTCCTGTCGGCAATATCAAGGTGGTTAAACCGTACATCGGGGGTGGTTTTGGTGCCAAGCAGGATGTTGTTATTGAGCCTATGGTCGCCTTTCTGACCTGGAAAATGAATGGCACTCCGGTTCAGATCAATCTGACCCGCGAAGAGACCATCGCCACGACGCGGACTCGGCACCCTTTCTACGGAAAAGCCAAAGGGGGAATTACTAGCGAGGGAGAACTCAAGTTTCTTGACCTCGACGTTATTTCGGTCACTGGAGCGTACGCCTCTCACGGCCATGCCATCGCTTTTGCCGGTGGTTCCAAGACCTGCACCATGTATCCGCGCAGCGTGATCCGCTATAACGCTAAAACTATTTATGCCAACATGCCTTGTGCAGGGGCGATGCGTGCCTACGGAACACCGCAGGTTGTTTTTATCACCGAATGTCTGATGGAGGATATGGCGCGGAAAGCGGGGCTTGATTCTCTCGAATTCCGGCTACGCAATGTTGGTCTCCCCGGCGACACTAACCCTTATAACAAGCAGAAAATCCTGACCCATGGTTTGAAAGAATGTCTGGAAAAAGGTCGGGAGCTGTTCGATTGGGATGGCAAAAAGAGAGCCTATGCCGATAAGAAAACCGGGTCGCTTCGTTCAGGGATCGGTGTTGCCTGTTTCAGTTATGCGTCCGGAACCTATCCGGGCAACGTCGAGATAGCCAGTTGCCGTCTGGTTCTCAATCCTGATGGTTCGGTTCATGTTCATGTTGGTGCAACGGAGATCGGTCAGGGCTCAGATACCGCTTTTGCTCAGATGGCAGCTGAAACTACCGGGATTGACTACGCGAATGTCAAAGTCATTTCGACTCAGGATACTGATTATACCCCTTTTGACACGGGAGCTTACGCCTCACGTCAAACCTATGTTAACGGTCAGGCTGTTTTCAAGGCCGCCGTTGGCTTGCGGGAGAAGATTCTCTCTTATGCCGAGCTGATAACCGGTCAGGCAAAAGAGGCGTTGACCATTGCCGGGGATCGGGTGGTTTATAGTGCACAGCCGGATAAAACGGTGCTGACACTGTGTGATCTGGCAACTGACTCTTATTACCACAAAAATAGAGGGGGGCAGATTACCAGCGAAGTCTCGTTCAAGACGCAGACCAATGCCCCCTCCTTTGGCTGTACTTTTGTTGATGTGGATGTTGATATTGAACTGTGTAAAGTCTATATCAAGAAAATTATCAATATTCATGACTCCGGTAAAATTATCAACCCGATGACGGCTAAAGGGCAGGTGCATGGTGGTATGTTCATGAGTATTGGAGCTGCTCTTTTTGAGGAGTTGCTGGTTGATGAAGTTTCCGGCCGGATCTACAATAACAACCTGCTCGATTACAAGTTTCCGACAATAACTGATACGCCAGATCTGGGCTGCGCTTTTGTCGAAACCGATGAACCAACTTCAAGCTATGGGGTAAAATCGCTTGGAGAGCCGCCCACCATTTCACCTGCCCCAGCGATTCGTAATGCTATTCTTGATGCGACTGGCGTCGCACCAGATCGGCTGCCGATGTCACCTAAGAGCTTGTTTGTGCAGTTTAAACAGGCTGGGTTGATATAGTTGGGGGAATGTTAACAGGGTGTTTCGGAAGTTCAGCTTAGGAGTGTAAAATGTTTAATATTGAAAAATATAACAAAGTCAAATCAGTCAGCGAAGCAGTTTCGCTGCTGGAAAAGAACCCACAGGCAAAGTTGATAGCCGGTGGAACTGATGTCCTGATCCGGCTCCGCGAAGGTGAAGAAGAGTACACTGAATTGATCGATATCCATGATCTGGCTGAGTTGATGAATATTGAGAAAAAAGAGAACGGCGATGTTTACATTGGCTCCGCCGTAACCTTTTCACAGCTCATGGAAGATAAAATCATTAAGGATTGTGTCCCGGTCCTTGCTCAGGCTGCTGGAACCCTTGGCGGCCCTCAGGTGCGTAATGTTGCCACCATTGGTGGAAATTTATGTAACGGAGCCATCAGTGCCGATAGTGCGGCAGCACTTTTTGTCCTCGATGCGGTATTGGAGATTGAGGGGATAAAGGGGACTCGTGAGGTTCCGGTCAGAAAATTTTATCTTGGACCTGGAAAGGTTATTTTGGAACAGGGAGATGTTCTGAAAGCGGTTATTATCAAGCGGGAAAACTATGCAGGCTTTGGCGCAAATTATTATAAATATGCCATGCGTAACGCCATGGATATTGCGACAATTGGTTGTGCAGCAACCTGTAAGCTTGATGGGGAAAAGATTGCAGAATTAAAGATTGCCTTCACTGTGGCGGCACCGAAACCGATGCGGGCACAAACAGCAGAGGAAGCAGCACGTGGCAAACAGGTGACAGCCGAAAATATAGAAGCTATTGCCGCTCTGGTGTTAGAGGATCTGAACCCGCGTGATTCCTGGCGGGCATCAAAAAAATTCCGGTTGCATATTATTCAAACTCTGGCGCAGCGAGTTATCACTGCGGCCATTGAAGATACAGGAGCGCGGTAATGAGAAAAACTATTTCGTTAGAGTTAAACGGTGAACATCACACTAAAAATATTGATATTCGATTATCTCTTCTTGAGTTGCTGCGTGAGGAGGGGCTGACCAGCGTTAAGCATGGCTGCGGTGTTGGTGAATGTGGTGCCTGTACCGTTCTGGTCAATAACACACCGATCGATTCCTGTATATATCTGGCAGTCTGGGCTGATGGTAAAATAATCCGCACCGTTGAAGGTGAAATTAAAGACGGTCAGATTTCACAAGTTCAACAATCTTACATTGATGCCGGGGCGGTCCAGTGTGGCTACTGTACTCCCGGTTTCATTATGACTTCGACCGCTTTTGTCGAAAAACACAAAGGGGAGAGTGTTGACCGCGAGCTCATCCGTAAAGAGCACGCCGGGAATCTGTGTCGCTGCACCGGCTATGAAACTATTATTTGTGCGGTTGAGAGCTGTTTGAAAGATTAGTTTTAGCCGGTAATCTACTTCCTTCAGGTTGGGACGAAATTGAGTTCGTGCGCTTTTTTTCCAGGGACGATTGCACCCATCCATGGGGCTTGACTGACGCCGTCCAGGCGTCAGACACCCTTCCAATGAAGCACACGAACTCAAGTAGAATAGTAGTAGATAACCAGTTATTTTTGACTATAGTTTATATGGTGCCAACCAATAGCCCCCTTATCTCCTGAGAATCCCACATGAAAACAGTTATTTTTGATCTTGATGGAACAATCAGTGATTCCAGTGGTGGAATATTTCAATCGATCAACTATGCTCTGGAGAAGATGAATGCTTCGGCAATTTCCCGAGGGGAAGTCAATCCCTACATTGGCCCCCCATTAAAAGACTCGTTTGTCACGCTGCTCGGCACAACTGATGATGCGACTCTGGAAGAGGCGGTTCGGTTTTTTCGCGAGGACTACACAACTGCAGGCTATAAGATCAATGAATTATACATAGGGATTGATGAGGTTCTTGCGCAGTTAGCTACGCAGGGATACCACCTTTTTATTGCCACCACAAAACAGACCGATATCGCCCGTGAGGTGCTGAAACACTTTCAACTGGAGCGGCACTTTCAAGGGATCTACGGTGGAGCATCGGAAATTCCCAAGCCAAAATTAGTACAGCATATATTAACCGAGTACAACTGTAGGAAAGATAAATCTGTCTTGGTCGGCGATACCCACTACGATATTCATGCTGCCAAAATAAACAATATCTTCTCCATCGGTGCCGCCTGGGGGTTTGGTGAGAATGTTGAGATTTCTAAAGCTGATTTTGTAATCGATTTACCTGAAGAATTAATGAAACATATCGAAAGGTTGATTGGTTAGGTGGAGGTGAATATTTGCAGAGACGCCCATATAATTATCTCTTCCCCACAAACCTACCCTACCTTCCGATCCAACCCTCGATACTGAATTGCCTCTGCCAAATGTCCCTGCTGAATGTTTTCCTCCCCTGCTAAATCAGCAATTGTCCGCGCTACTTTAAGAATACGACTATAGCTGCGAGCTGACATCCCCAGCTTGTCAACGACCATCTCCAGTAGCTTCTGACCGGCATCATCAACCGGACAGAACTTGCGAATATGACGTGTGGCCATGGCTGCGTTGGCATGAAGACCATAAGGGGCCAATCTCTCCCTTTGTATTGCCCGTGCTGCTTCAACCCGGGTCCGAATAACTGCTGATGATTCCCCATCCTGTAGATCCGCCAGGTCTTTATGGGCAACCCGTGGCACATCAATGTGTAAATCAATCCGGTCAAGCAGTGGCCCTGAAAGTTTCAGCCGATAGCGGCGAATTTCATGTGGATTACAAGTGCATAAGTTGCTAGGATCATTGAGGAATCCACATTTACAGGGATGTGGGCCCCTTTACCAACAATTTCAAGGCCGCTCAGCCCGCCGGGAAAATCAAAATACCTCTGAGAATTCCACAACTTGCAGAACTTACCAGAAAGCCCGTCACTCTTGGAGATCACTTACGTCGACGCAGAATTGAACTTGGATTGTGTCAAAAAGATGTCGCTGTCAAACTTGTGGTGATCACTTCTACTGTTTGGAATTGGGAGAATAGAGGGTCGGTTGATCTGCGTTTTATC
>CAZGKZ010000002.1:20026-35127 GCA_964526315.1 uncultured Geobacteraceae bacterium | reverse complement strand
GAATCAGATCGTTGGTCCCAATGGAGAAAAAATCCACCTCTTTCGCCAGGAGGGAGGCTATCATAACGGCTGACGGTGTTTCAATCATAATCCCGATAGAAAAATCAGGATCGTAAGCGATTCCCTCCCGGTCCAATTGGGCTTGAATATCATAGAGGATTTTCTTACAGGCTCTGATCTCTGCGACCCCACTGATCATTGGAAACAGAATCCGCACCCGACCACAACTTGAAGCTCGCAATATGGCCCGTATCTGAATCCGGAACAACTGCTCCTCACGCAGGGAAAATCGAATTGCCCGCAAACCCATCGCCGGATTATCTTCATCCGCCAGATTCAATTCAGGAACAAATTTGTCACCACCGATATCAAGAGTTCTGATTGTCACCGGAGCACCCTCTGTCTGGCGAAGGATTTCGCAGTAAGCAAGATATTGTTCCTCTTCATCCGGTGGTTCACTTCGACCGAGATAGAGAAATTCGGTTCGATAGAGACCAATTCCTTCCGCCGCATACTTTTTAGCCTGTTCCACATCACTGGCAATCTCCAGATTAGCACGGAGTGGAATGCGCACCTGATCGGTCGTGACAGAGGGAAGATCTAAATAATTATCCAGCTCTCGTTCCAGATAATCGTAAGATTGCTTACGTTCTAAATACTCTTTGAAAGTTTCTGCCGAGGGGTTAAGAATAACGACCCCATTGGAACCATCGATAATAACCGGCATTCTATCAGAAACCAGAGAGGTGATCGATTCCAGAGCAACAACAGCCGGGATATTCAATGAGCGCGCTAAAATAGCCGTGTGTGACGTTCGTCCCCCTTTATCCGTCATAAACCCAAGAATCTTAGAGCGGTCAAACTGCATCGTTTCCGCCGGGGATAAATCGTGCGCGACGACCAACGATTTACGATCAATTTTCCCAATAGCGCGCTCGCCAACCCCGGTCAAGATTCGAAGCAGACGCTCCCCCACCGCATCAACGTCGGAACGTCTCTCTCTTAAATATTCATCATCAATATTATCAAACAGGGCACGGAGTTGTTCAAGAATCTGAGTTAAAGCCCCTTCTGCATTCAACTGCTCCCGAATCGCTTTTTTAGTCCCCCCGACCAACATTTCATCTTCAAGGATCAGCAGATGGGTATCAAGGATATAGAGATGTTCCCGCAAATGTGGCTGTCTGGAAACGGACTGTTTGATTTTTTGTAACTGTTCACGAGCCTGATCGATGGCCTGCTGAAAACGCAAAATTTCTGCATCAACCCCTTTTGCAGAAATAGGTGAGAGATCAACGGTAGGACGTTGATCAACCAGGCTGATCTCCCCGATGCTGATCCCGGGGGAGACACCGATTCCAACCAGGTAAGTATCTTCTGTAGCTTTAATCTTCTCCAAAACCAGCCTCAATCAATTTGGCAATAACATCCATTGCCTGCTGTTCATCATCACCTTCGACAACCACCGCAATCTCTGTCCCCTGCGGCGCTGCAAGGAGTAGAATCCCCATGATACTCTTACCATTCACCTCGATGTCATCTTTGACTAAATTGATTTCAGAGCTAAACTGGTTAGCCGTCTGCACAAGTTGAGCGGCTGCCCTGGCATGGAGTCCCAGTCGATTGACAATTGTAAAGTTACGGTTTTGCATATTTTCCCCTCAAAAAACAATTAGTTGAACCACATCAGCCCAGAACAACCCGAGTAAAAAAATAATAGTGACAGTAATAATGACCAACAATAAGGTAGAGAACCCCTTGCGTGCTACCAGCCCCAGCATCACCATCGGGACAAGTGTCAGCATCCCCAACCAGCTTGGCAATTGATGCTGGGTTAACTGTGCAAAGACCATAAATGCACTCAACCCACCAAGAACAACAACTGCCGCTTCCTTGGTATGTATGGCTAAATCCGGTAATTTATGCCGTTGGATAAACTCAACCGATTTTAAACCCTGACGATAGCCACGAGAGAAAAATACCGTTCTCATCCAGATCGGGACAATGTTATACAGAAGGACAAATATCAGTGGTGCCCAGAGAATCCCTTTAACCGCAAAAAACAGGGCCACTCCGGCAACCAGGGGACGCAAGCCACCCCAGAAAAAAGCATCGCCTATCGCTGCATAAGGAGCGGCAACCATCTCTTTAAAATCATCAATTTCAACTTCAGACGCAACAGCTCCGGAAGCCCGATCCTCTTCCAAGCGCAGAACCGCTCCGGCAACCAGAGGGGCAAAATAGACATGAGTATTAAAATAGCCTATATACTTGAGACTGACTTCCGGCAGTTTTTCCTTGCTGTAAAGTTTTTTTAACCCCGGAAATAGAGCATAGAAGAAACCTATTCCCTGAAGAGTTTCAAAATTCCAACTTGCCTGCAACAGCAACAATCGAAACCATATATGGAGGCGGGTTCGCCATGAGATAGCCATTTTCACACCAACCACATCAATAAAAAAGACATACAAAAAGCTGCACAAAACAGAGTAATTGCCCGGCTGACGTTAATTGTTCCCAAAATGACCGTAATCCCCACCAGAGGAAAAGCCAATTGCATCCAGCTGGATGAATAACTCAGAGGTTGTTGAACGTAGGGCCACAGGATCGGAATAATGAACCAGCCTCCCAGAATGATAATTGCATAAGTTCCCAATGAGGAAAGTGAAAAGCTGATCAACCCGCGCAAATGCTGACCTTCCGCAGCGAGGAATGATCCCCGGTTCAGGGCCACAGATACCTGTTTGACCAGCCGCACATTATATTGTCTGGCATAGCGATCAAAATATTGACCGAATTTACCGAGGGGAACAGCAACAAACAAGCACAGCAATAATAGTTCCGTCCCTGAAGCATTCAATGATTGCCCCAGAGAGATAACTAACACACTACTGGCAATCGCCACCTGGGTATCATCAGGAGGAACGGCAGCACCAACCGGCAACCGAGCCAGCCAGAGCAGCTCTACCATCACCCCAATTTGTAACCCGACCAAAGGTTCACCAAGAAGGAGAGCCGTCAACGGTGCTGCGACTATCGGTCTTGAAATCATCAGCTGGAGAATCGCCACGCGATCCAGACCACAGATCAGTGAGACCAATGCTCCAAGGGTGAGACTGAGTGTCATCAACTTTTCCCTTTTGTCGCAGGAATTAATTTTCGCCAGGGACGCTCACCATCAGCCGGGATACAGCGGGCGGTAATCTTGACTCCAGCCTGATCAAGCAATTCCAGATCATCCAGATCAGCCGGGTCAAGAAACAGAGTACAGCTGAGCCGGGCTTTGCCTCGATCGGCTTGTAAATTTCCAAGGTTCAGCCGGTCATAGATCAAACCACCCTGATAAGCACGCACGGCATCGGCTGTTGTCCCAAATAGCAGGAGAGTTCTCCGCTTGTTCAGCTGGGGTGAATTCAACAGCTGAATCGCCTCTGCAACAGTACCGATTTCTACCTGCATCCGACTGGGCACTGAAGCCTTCATCATCAGTTTCTGCAAAGGTTTCCGGGCGATGTCATCATTGGCAACAACAATACAATCGGCCCGGACAAAGGGAACCCACGCTTCCAAAACCTGGCCATGAATCAACCGGTTATCTATACGGACAAAAACAAGAGCCATAACTCTCCAATAAATCGTTCTAGCTGGTCGATTTCAACAATTCAGATGGACGGATAATTGCATCTTTTCCATAATCCTTGAGCAGGGACACCAAACCGTCGAGATTCTGATTTATACGCGAGCCAACCCCCTTGATCAGCATCGGTAAATTCACCCCGGTCAGGATCTCAACCATCCCCTCCTGAAGCAATTCAGCACTGATATTAGTCGGGGTACCGCCAAACAGATCAGTTAGAATAACAATTCCATCACCATCTTTTCCAGCCTTGGCAGCCAACTGATGCAGTTGCTCCCTGGCAATATCAACTGACATTTCACCATCAATACTGAGAGCCTCAACCCTTTTGAGTGGCCCAAGTATCAGTTGAGTCGCCTGGATCAATTCATTAGCCAAACCAGCATGGGTCACAATCACAATACCAATCATCCGCTAACCCTTATCAACATCTCGATGGTTGACCCGTAGAATAACTCCCGACTCAGGAAAACTGTTGGAGAGGTCTTCAACAATCGAAACACTCCGATGTCTTCCTCCGGTACAACCAATGGCCACAGTCAGATAGCTTTTCCCCTCAGCTTGATAATGGGGGAGCAAAAAACCAAGCATATGGTCAAGATGCTGGCGAAAATCACGACAAGTTTGCTGAGAGAGAACGTACTCTTGCAACTTGGGATCTAGACCGGTCAGGGGCCGTAGTTCATCAATGTAGTGTGGATTGGGCAAAAAACGCACATCGAAAACCAGATCAGAAGCCGGTGGAAGACCGAAACGGTAGCCAAATGATTCCAAATTAACAATCAACAGTGAATCATGTTTTTCACCCAGAAACCCGAGGATCAGATCACGTAGTTGCCGGGAATTCAGGTTACTGCTATCAATAATCTTCGTTGCACTATCACGCAACTGATGGAGCTGTTGCCGTTCCTTTTCTATCCCGGATTGAAGAGTTTCAACCGTCGCCAGGGGGTGCAAACGGCGTGTCTCAGAGTAACGTCGTTGCAACACGGCATCTGCTGCTTCAAAAAACAGGATATCAAGCTGGTAACCTTCTCCCTCCAAGAGGGCAAAGGTCTGGTCATAATCGCTTAAAAAACCACGATTACGAACATCAATAACAACGGCAACATCGGCATTGGGATTCAACTCCTCCCGGGCTCGCTGCATAAAATCCGGCAACATCACCAGCGGCAGGTTGTCCACCACGAAAAAGCCCTGGTCCTCCAAAACTCTGGCTGCAGTACTTTTTCCGGAACCCGAAAGTCCGGTAATGATCAGTAACCGCCGGTTCATTCCAGGTCATCCCCGATGATATTGTGTGAGTGGAGATAGGCCGTTTCCGCCATCCGTTTTTCCAACAGTTCCTGAAATTCACGGGCACTATGATAACCCATCTCTTTCAGTAACTGATTGCGGGCAGCAACTTCTACGATCGTGCTGATATTCCGCCCTGGAGCGACCGGTATCTGGACAAATGGAAGGTCAACCCCATGGATATTGAATACCTGATTTTCTACCCCCAGGCGGTCATACTCTTTACCATCTTCCCATTTCGCCAGCTCAACAACCAGATCAATTTTTTTGCGTTCCCGGATTGCTGCGACACCAAAAAGGTGCTTGATATTAAGAATTCCCAGACCGCGAATTTCCATATGATAGTGAAGTAAGTCCATCCCTTCACCAAAAATAACCGCAGGAAGTTTAAACCGCACCTTGATAATATCATCCGCAACCAGACGGTAACCACGCAAAATCAGCTCAAGCGCACACTCACTTTTCCCCACCCCACTTTTCCCCTGGATCAAAACACCGACCCCAAGAATATCCATCAAAACCCCGTGAAGAGTCGAGGTTGGCAATAACCGTTCTTCTAAAAATCGGGTCAAGAGGGCAATAAAATTAGAACTGAGGTGTTTGGTTCTTAGCAGAGGAGTATTGCCGGCTTCTGTATGTTCAATGAGATAATCGGGGGCCGGCTGATTTTTAGTGATAATCAAACAGGACAATTTTTTCCGGCAGAGGCCACGGAGTTTCCTGACAGCTTCATCCCGGGGCATAGTATTCAGAAAACTCAGTTCCGTCGAACCAATGATCTGCACCCGATCGGGGTGCAGACTATCGGTATAGCCAGCCAATGCAAGTCCAGGTTTCTGAATTCTTGGAACCGACACGGTATTAGACAATCCTCCGGCACCGGACAACAGTTCCAAGTCCAGACCAGATTCCTTCTCATCAAGTATTTCCTGAATGGTAAGTTTTGGCATATTTTTTCAACCTGATTATTCACCGGAGCAATGATGGTATTCCACAAATAATCAGCTTTGTTCCTCTTGGTCAAGAATAGCCTGATAAATCGCCGCTTGATCAGGAGCATCCAGCAGTTTTTTTCTGACCGTGACATCTTTTAATAATTTGGAAATTCTAGCCAGAGTTTTCAGGTGAACACCAACCGATTCTTCAGGAGCAATCAGTAAAAAAAACAGGTACGCTGGTTGTCCATCCATTGATTCAAAATCAACCCCGGAATGACTCCGTCCAAAAACCAATTTCAACTCGGGAATTCCGGCTAATTTACCATGGGGAATAGCGACACCATCACCGATTCCAGTGCTGCCAAGTCTCTCTCGCTCCTGTAGAACAGAAATAACATTATCCCGGTTTAAAGATGGCTCACAAGCGATCAGGGAATCGGTCAATTCAACGAGAGCTCTCGGTTTATCTTTAGCCTGCATATCAGCAATAATAGCCCTGGGATCCAGTAATTCAGATATTTTCATAATCACAATCTTATCAAGTCAGAAATAGAAAAATACGGGTCTCTCTCCCTCGCAGGAAAAAGACCCGTGGCAAATATTAACTCCCTTGTGGGACGATCAAACCATAATTTCCGTCTTTACGCCGATAGACAACATGCATCTCTTCGGCATTATCATCGGTAAAAGCAAGGAACTCCTTACCCAGGAGATCCATCTGCATGACGGCCTCTTCCACCGACATTGGCTTGGCAGAAAATGAGTGGCTGCGGATAATTTCAGGACTATCGCTCCCATCATCAACACTTGCGGCATCATAAACTATTTTTTCCAGACGCCGTTGAATTCCGCTGTCCCCTTTATGTCGCTTGAGCTTATCTTTGTAACGCTTCAGCTGCCGCTCTATTTTATCGACCATCAGATCAATGGCGGCATACATGTCGTCCTTACTCTCGGTACTCTTCATGGTCAACCCTTTAGCGACCATGGTAACTTCAGCGCGATGATTTATTTTTTTTTGTACCGATAAAACCACCTGGGCATCGATTGGTTCATCAATGTACTTTTTAACCCGGGACAGCTTATCTTCCACATAGTTGCGAATGGCATCACTACTCTCCATGTGACGGAAGGTAACGGCAATTTGCATAGGGCAACCTCCTTGCTTCAACAGACTCCGGCATGGAACCTGGATTAGTTTAACTATAACGCAGAATCATCCTCAAAGCATCTTGTCACCGTGAGAAAACTAAAATCAAACCCTTAAAAACCATCGCTAATGGCATCAGAATAGTCTTTTCCTCTCGGTGGAAGAACCAAGACCAAGCATTTCCCGATATTTTGTCACCGTACGGCGCGCAATATCAATATTATGATCCGCCAGAAGAGCCACAATTTTCTGATCCGAGTAGGGCTTTTTGGGATTTTCTTCAGCAATAATTTCTTTGATGCGACTCTTCACACTTTCAGAGGCAATTGCATCACCATCAGAAGTGTTAATCCCGCTATTAAAGAAATATTTCAATTCAAACAACCCCTGCGGGGTTTGCACATATTTGTTTGTTGTCACCCGACTGACCGTTGATTCATGCATCTCAATATCATCAGCAACATCACGCAGGACCAGGGGTTTCAGATACTCAATTCCATGATCAAAAAATTCTCTCTGAAACTTAACAATACTCTTGGTCACTTTATAAATGGTCCGTTGCCGCTGATGAATACTCTTGATCAACCAGACCGCACTCCGCATTTTTTCCTGGATATATTCGCCAGCTTTTTTATCTACCGTTTTTGAATCGGTCAGCGCCTTGCGGTAAAAAGAGTTGATGCGTAAATTAGGCAAGCCATCATCATTTTGCGTCACAACATACTCATCTCCAACTTTATTGACAAAAATATCGGGAGAAATGTAGTGGACATCTTCTTCATTATAGGCTCTTCCAGGTCGTGGATCGAGCTCGGCGATCATTTTAGATGCACTCAGCACATCATCCAGAGACACCTTCAGTGCTTTAGCAATCACCGAGTACTTACGCCCCTCAAGCTCAACAATAAAATCCCGTAAAATAGTAGCTGCCAAGGAATCCGACAATTCCAATCGTTCTAGCTGTAACAGTAAACATTCCTGAAGGTTTTGACCGGCCACCCCGGCAGGATCAAATTGCTGAACTCGTTTCAGAGCTGCTTCAAATACCTCCAGTTCAAGTTCTGATTTCTCTGCCATCTCTTCCAGACTGGCGTGCAGGTAACCGATATCATCCAGATTGCCGATAATTTCAGCCGCAGCAAGACGCTCATCAGCGGTAAAGGATGAGAGATTAAGCTGCCACATCAGGTGGTCTTTCAAACTCTCCTGGCGAGTTAACAGGCTTTCAAAAGAAGGACGATCTTCCTGATCTTCATAGCTATTACGAGTATCGCTACTGTTGAGACTGTACCCTTCAAGATAGGTCTGCCAGTCAATATCATTCATCCCCTCCGACTCAGCCTTCACCTCCTGCTCAGGGGCAGCTTCAGTCAGAGAGACAGCCTCCCCTTCAAGATTGGCAACCCCCTCTTCAACCTCCTCCTTTATCTCGCCACCCTCTTCAAGCAGCGGATTTTCAGCTAATTCTTCAGTGACAACATCCACCAGTTCCATCCGCGACAGTTGCAATAATTTAATTGCCTGCTGCAGCTGGGGAGTCATAACCAGTTGTTGGCTGAGTTTAACCTGTAGACGAAGATCAAGAGCCATAAAATATTTTTCCTAAGACAGGTCGTCCTGTCTGATAATAACAATGTGAACCACTTAAAAATGAGAGTTCACCCGGTACAAAAATTAGAGCTTAAATTTTTCTCCCAGGTAAATCTCCCGAGCAACCGGACTGGCAGCAATTTCTTCAGGAGTACCAAATTCAAGCAATTTCCCCTGACTCAGGATATAGGCCCGATCACAAACCCCGAGCGTTTCACGAACATTATGATCAGAGATCAGAACCCCGATACCGCGCTCTTTAAGCTGAGAAATGATTGTTTGAATATCAATCACAGCAATCGGGTCAATCCCGGCAAACGGTTCATCCAGTAATAAAAATGCTGGTTCAAGTACCAGGGATCTGGCGATTTCAACCCGTCGCCGCTCTCCACCGGAGAGGGCATACCCCTTTGAATCAGCGATATGACCAATATTCAAATCATCCAGCAACTCTTTTAAGCGCTGTTTTTGCTCTTCTTTGGTGAGTTTCAGGGTTTCAATAATCGCCAGTAGATTTTCTGCCACTGTCAATTTACGAAAGACCGATGCTTCCTGTGGCAGATAAGAAATTCCAAGCCGTGCCCGTCGATACATGGGCAGCTCAGTAATATCAAGATCGTCGAGAAAAACTTGCCCTTTATCCGGTTTTGCTAACCCGACCACCATATAAAAGCTGGTTGTTTTTCCCGCACCATTCGGTCCCAACAACCCAATCACCTGACCAGAGTGAACTTCCAGATTAACTCCGGAGACGACCTCGCGACCGACATAGGTTTTATACAATCCGACTGCCTTAAGAACCCTGCTCACTATTTTTCCTTCTTCTTTTCCGGAACAATAACCGCCTTAACCCGATTAGTTTTGGACCCCTTAACCACAGTCCTGTCCTCTTGAATAAAAAGGGTAATTTCATCTCCGGAAACGCTATTCCCCCCCTGAGTTACCACGGCATTTCCGGTTAGAATCAACACCTCGTCCACTTGCTGAAAAACAGCCCGATCAGCAGTTGCAACCCGATCCAGTTGGACAAACTTTACTCCACCAATTGCTTCCAGACGATCGATTTGCTGTTGGGCTTCCTGCAGGTAGACAATCAGTTTATCCGCATAAAGGGTCATCTCTCCTTGGACGGCAACAACATCACCGGTAAAAATTGATTGCCGCTCCAGTTGTAACACTTCCAACTGCTGAGCAGTAATCTCAACCGGCTGATTTCGATCGAACCCTGATGTGACCTCCTCGGCAAATGCCACCGAGACACAACAGCAGAGAACACCGAACAATAGTAGCAACCATCTCCCCATCATTTATATTTTCTCCCTACCGGATGGATACAATATGACTCGAACCTTTTCCTTTACAATCATGCGCCCCTGATCAATGTCCACCCACAATCCGACACCGGTCAAGTCTACATCAGAAGAGAGAAGTCGGATCGGCTCATCAGTACTCAACTGCCGGAGTTGATCATCATAGTGCAACCGTTCAGTAAAAAGTTGTTCACCACCTTCAGTCTCTATCCTGACATCCCCCCAGACATCAACCTGGCGGGTTTCCTGTGCTAATTGTCCATAATCAGATTGCAAGGTGAGTTCACCGAACTCTCCTGCATTATAAAATAGTAACTTGACCACAGTAAGCTTTGCCAGACCACTATCGCGCTCGTATTCTGCAGTATCGGCATCGAGAGTCCAGCTTCGCTGTCCCTCTTCATTCTGAGTATAATGAAGATCAGACACAGCAAGATCAATATTTTCCGGCAACATGCTAAGAATTTCTTCTGGACTCTTCTGTTGTAAGTGACGATAGATAACTGTCGTCAAAACAACACTGGAGAGTAAAATAAGAACAGCTAACAGACGCCTGAAGTTAAACATCAATCTATCATATGGTCGATGTCGAAGTATCTTTTTGTTATCTCATCCCACTGCCCTGATGCCCGCAACAATAGATCACAGATCTCTCTGACGGCACCACCCCCTCCGGGGCGAGTTGCAATATAATCAACACAGGGGAAAACGTCGGGAACCGCATCTGCTACCGTCGCACTAAACCCGACCCGCTGCAAAATTGGCAGATCAACAATATCGTCACCGACATAGGCAACCTGGTCATCGGTCAGATTTTGCGCGGAAAGAATTTCCAAGTAGGGCTCTAATTTACGGTGAGCTCCCTGGTACAAAATGTCTATCCCTAGCTCTGCAGCACGCTTCCGAACCACATCTGAAGAGCGTCCAGTGATGATTCCAACCTGGATTCCGGCTCGTTGTACCATTTTTAATCCATGGCCATCTTTGACATCAAATGCCTTCGACTCATGTCCTTGACTATCATAGACAATTTGCCCATTAGTCAGGACACCATCGACATCAAGCAATAAGAGTTTAATTTTGGCCAGTTGCTTTTCCATTAAACAACCCCGGATTTAAGTAAATCATGCAGATGAACAATACCAACCGGAACCGTCCCTTGTTCATCGGCAAAAACAAACAGTGAAGTGATCGAATGCGTTTCCATAATTTGTAACGCCTTTGCCGCGAGGTTTTTCCGCAGAATGCGTTTCGGCTCTGTTGACATTACCTGTTGAATTGGTTGTTGTAAGCACTCCAGACCCTGCTGCATAATCCGCCGCAAATCGCCATCAGTAAAGACTCCGAGTAGGGAATTTTGAGCATCAACAATCCCGGTGACTCCCAATTGTTTACTGGTGATTTCAAACAGAGCATCTCGTAACAGGGTCTCCGGTGCAACTAAGGGGATTTCATCACCAACATGCATCAGATCTTCAACTCGCAACAGCAGCCTTTTCCCCAAGGCACCACCGGGGTGAAATAGGGCAAAATCTTCCGCTTTAAAGCCCCGCGCATCCAGCAGAGCGACAGCCAAAGCATCACCCATCGCCAAGGTTGCCGTAGTACTGGCCGTTGGCGCCAAACCGAGAGGACAAGCCTCTTCTGCGACACTGATATCCAGATGAACATCACCGGCAATCCCCAGGGTGCTGTGCGGGTTCCCTGACATGGCGATCAGCGGTAATCCCATCCGTTTGATCACCGGCAGAATCCGGTTCACCTCTTCAGTTTCCCCGGAGAAGGAAACTGCAATAACAACGTCCCCTTTTGACAACATTCCGAGATCGCCATGGATCCCTTCAGCAGGGTGGAGGAAAAACGTCGGCGTTCCCGTTGAAGCCATGGTCGCCGCAATTTTCTGACAGATCAATCCGGATTTTCCCATCCCCGTCACAACGACTTTCCCCTGACAAGCTAAAAGCATTTCAACCGCCTGAACAAAAGTGTCGTCAATCCGGGATTGTAATGCTAAAACAGCCTCTGCCTCAATTTGCAGAACCCGTTTTGCTGTCTCAATCATCAGTCGTCCCTCCCACTTCAGACTGTTTAAAAATAGCATCAAACTCCAGAATCTGCTTTAGCAACTCTTTCACCTGAGCTAACGGTAGAGAGTTTGCCCCATCACAGAGGGCCTGATCGGGATTTTCATGAACCTCCCAGAAAAGACCATCAATGCCGGTTGCAGCGGCAGCTCTGGACAGTGCACCAACATACTGCCGCTGTCCCGAAGATGAACCTCCGGCGCCACCCGGCAACTGCACCGAGTGAGTGGCATCAAATACCACCGGATAACCCATCTCGCGCATAATCACCAACGAACGCATATCGACAACCAGATTATTGTAACCGAAAGAGACACCCCGCTCCGTCAATAGAATCTCTTCATTACCGGTTGAGGCTATTTTATTCACTCCATGCTCGATATCCCAGGGAGCCAGAAATTGCCCTTTTTTTAAATTGATCGGTTTACCACTCTGCCCCGCAGCAACCAACAGATCGGTCTGGCGACTTAAGAATGCCGGGATTTGCAGGATATCCAAAACATCTGCAGCAGCCGCAACCTGACTGACATCGTGAATATCAGAGATAATTGGTAGTTCAAATTCCCGCTTGACCCGTTCCAGAATCCGCAACCCCCGCTCCACTCCGAGGCCCCGAAATGAGGTAACCGAGGTTCGGTTAGCTTTGTCATAGGACGCCTTAAAAATCAATTCACAACCCAGAGACTGGGTCGCTTCCTTTAACCCTTCAGCAATTCTCAGAGTCAAACTTTCATCTTCAATGGCACAGGGTCCGGCAATCAAAACCAACTGTTTGGAACCACCGAAACTGACCGAACCAACTTTGACAGACCTCATTAATCCTCCTCATGCTGCTTCTGACAAGCCCCGACAAAGGATTCAAACAATGGATGGGGCTCCATCGGCCGGGATTTAAACTCAGGATGAAACTGACACCCGAGAAACCAGGGATGATCGGCCAGTTCAGCAATTTCAACCAGATTCAAGTCAGGATTTATCCCGGAAAAAATTAACCCGCCGCTCTTTAACTTTTCAAGATAGTCATTATTAAACTCATAACGGTGACGATGACGTTCGGTCAGATGATCTTTTCCGTAAATTCTCCGTGCCAGGGTCCCTTCAACCAGATCACAAGGATAGGCCCCCAGACGCATAGTACCGCCCTTCCCCTTGACCTTCTTTTGCCCTTCCATGATGTGGATCACCGGGTTTGCTGCAGTCTCGTGAAACTCTGAAGAGTGGGCATCATCAAGGCTGCAAACATGGCGGGAGAACTCGACAATTGCCATCTGCAACCCGAGGCAGATGCCGAAAAATGGGATTTTGTTTTCACGGGCATGGCGGATAGCAGCAATTTTACCTTCACTGCCCCGTTCGCCAAAACCACCCGGAACCAGAATTCCATCAACATCAGCAAAAGCATCATCAATACCATGACGTTCCAATGTTTCGGAATCAACATACTTCAAGGTCACCCGGCAATCATTGGCAATACCGCCATGAGTCAACGCCTCAGCCAAAGATTTATAGCTTTCTGTCAAACCGACATACTTACCAACAACAGCAATCGTTGTTTCTTTTCCCGGCTGCTTTACCCGCTGGACAATTCGCTCCCAGCCTGACAAATCGGGAGTTTTGGTCCAGATATTGAGATAACTGACAATCCGTTCATCCAGCCCTTGAGCATAAAGAGCGGTCGGCACTTCATAAATAGTTTCCACATCTCGAGCCGTAATGACTGCCTCCTCCGGCACATTACAGAACAGCGCAATCTTCTCCTTCATCTCCCGGGGAATTTCACGATCACAACGACACAATAAGATATCTGGCTGGATCCCGATTTCACGCAGATCCTTGACACTATGTTGGGTTGGTTTGGTTTTCAACTCACCTGCCGTTGCAATGTAAGGAACCAAAGTGAGATGAATATAGAGGACATCATCCCGACCGCGATCGGCTCGGAACTGGCGAATTGCTTCAAGGAAAGGGAGAGATTCAATATCACCGACAGTGCCACCAACTTCGATAATTGCAATATCAACATCCTTGGCATTATCCAGAATTTTCTGTTTGATTTCGTTGGTAATGTGCGGGATAACCTGAACTGTCCCCCCCAGATAATCGCCCCGGCGCTCTTTGCGAATCACCGAGTCATAAATCTGCCCGGTGGTAAAATTTGATTTGCGCGATAATGTTGCCGAGGTAAAACGTTCATAGTGACCAAGATCAAGATCAGTCTCCGCACCATCCTCGGTCACAAACACTTCACCATGCTGAAAAGGGCTCATTGTTCCGGGATCGACATTGATGTAGGGATCCATTTTTTGCATTGAAACACGTAGACCCCGAGCTTCCATCAGTGCTCCAATCGAAGCTGCAGCTAAACCTTTACCGAGGGAAGAAACCACACCACCAGTGACAAAGAGAAACTTTGTTTTCATTGACTCATTCCATTCTTCATGAAAATTGCTGCCCTGCAGCATTAGATAAAAACTATGAAGCATCGATTCTACACAGAAACAGAGGCGAAAGAAACCCTGTTCATGCAAAAAACCATCCAAATTTTAATAGCGTGGATAACCGTATGTTTTAACTATTTATTTTCTACAGACATGAGTTGGGAAACCCGCTTTAAATCTTCAGGGGTATCAACCCCGTGGCAGGAAAACTCAGTTTTTGCCACATACAGATCGACTCCCCGTTCAAGAGCACGTAACTGTTCAAGGTTTTCCAACTTTTCCAGCGGTGTTTTGGGCCATGAGGGATATTCCAGCAAAAGTTTCCGACGGTAGACGTAAAGACCAATATGGCGCAACAAACCTAACTGCGGCAACAGTTCTGCAAGCTGTTCAGAATCCAAATCTCGAGGACAGGGGATCGGGGCACGGGAAAAATAGAGCGCCATCCCGGATTGTTTTCTGACAACTTTAACCACATTGGAATTATAGAAATCATCGAGTTGATCAATTGGACTGGCAAGGGTTCCCATCTGGATTTGTTGATTTTTCACCAATGGGATAATCGCTTGATCAACCATCCGTGGATCAATCAAAGGTTCATCCCCCTGAACATTAACAATCAACTCTGATTCAATTTTCTCAGCAACTTCAGCTAATC
>CAZGKZ010000002.1:0-19926 GCA_964526315.1 uncultured Geobacteraceae bacterium | reverse complement strand
CCCTGAACATTAACAATCAACTCTGATTCAATTTTCTCAGCAACTTCAGCTAATCGATCAGTTCCGGTGGGATGATCACCCCTGGTCAACATAACTTCTCCACCAAAACCATCAACCACTGCAGCAATCCGCTCATCATCCGTTGCAACGATAACCCGATCAACCATTGTGGCGTTAGCAACCCGCTGACAAACGTGTTGAATCATGGGAAAACCATTGATGAGCGCAAGAGGCTTCCCCGGGAAACGGGTTGATCCATAGCGGGCTGGAATAATCGCTGTTGCCTTCACAATAAAAATCCTTTCAATCTTTAACCATCAATTCACTACGCTTACGCATCAAGAGAAGCAGCAATAAATAAATTCCACTGATTCCCAGACAGATATAGGCAAATATATCCCCAAACCGGGTATAAAATGTAGGCTCGGCTCCCAAACCGACCAATCCGCTCAATTGTAACGGTTCAAAGATCGGACCGGATAAGACAACTCGCCCCGCAGGTGAAATCAGTGCGGAGATTCCGGTATTTGCAGCACGGGCAATCCAAATTCGGTTTTCAATCGCCCGGAAGCGGGTCATTGCAAGGAGCTGATAAGGAGCCGAAGAATTCCCAAACCAGGCATCATTGGTTAAATTGACCAGCAGACTGCTCCCCTTCTGCACATATTCCCGAGCGAGGGATGGAAAAATTGCTTCATAACAAACCAGCACACCCAGAGTGTGGCCATCTAGCGGCAGTGGTTGAATTGTTCCGGGGGTAAAATCACCCACCCCGACCACCAGTTTGTCAATAAAAGAGAGGATATTTTCCAAAGGGACATACTCACCGAAAGGGACCAGATGGATTTTATCTGAACGACCAAGTTTTTTTCCCGTGGCAGAAAACAGAAAAGCACTATTGAAATATTGATATTCACCAGAAGGCAATAATGTATAGGAGGGACTGCCGACCAGTAATGCTGCTCCCAACTGTTTTGGTAGTTGTTTGACCTGCACTGCCAATTCAGACGGGTCCTGAAGAAAAAACGGGGTAGCTGCTTCAGGCCAGATCAGCAGATCAGGATGGTTCTGCAGAGCCTGAATTGATAACTGCTGATACCGGTCGATTGTCGATTGTCGATTCTCAGGAACCCATTTTAGTCCCTGATCAATATTCCCCTGAATCAGGGCGATTTTTAAATGCTCAGTCCGCTGTTCAAGGGGCTGAGATTCCCGCCATAAGCCGTAACCAAAGTGACTGATTGAAATGACAATGGTTGCGGCAACTCCCAACCAGGCCAGACGGCTCCTTGGCGCAGAAATCACTCCGGCAATGGCACAATTAACCGCTACCAGCATCAAACTGACCCCATAAACTCCGGTCACATCAGAACTTTGAATTGCCAGAGAAAAATTTTGCTGCGAATAACCGATAATCGCCCAGGGAAATCCGCTAAAAATTGATCCACGCAGATATTCCAAAGCCACCCAGATCGGAGGTAAAGTCATGAGATATGGAAGTTTTAGCACTGTTTCAAGGCGGCAGGAGAGCCAGGTTGCCAAAGCAAAATAAAGAGCCAGATAGGCGATTAGAAACAGATAAGCGATGAGGGACAAAATCAGCGGAAGGCCACCATAAGTGGTCATCACAATATTCAGCCAATAAAGAACAATAGCAAAAAAAACCGCCCCAGCTTTAAATCCGGCAGCAAAGGGACGATGGCGCATCACCAGCAATAAAGGAACCAACGCAACCCATGCCAAAGGGAACAGATCGGAGCGGGGAAAGGTAACAGCCAGCAAAAGTCCCGATCCTGCAGCTGCCAGCAGAGTTCGATCAGGCCTTAATTGGAGCATCAATGATCCCCATTTCCTGCAACCGATGGAGAAATTGGAATGATCCTGAGCTGGCGAATAGCACGTTGGTCCCCTTGCTCAATTACTATATCAAAGCCACCAATTTTTATCTGTTCACCAACCATCGGGACTCTGCCAAATTGCTCAACAATATAACCACCAAGGGTATCAAACTTCTCCCGGGAAACTTCAATATCAAAATATTCTTCAAATTCTTCAATATTTAATCGGCCATCAACTAACAAAGACCCGTCCGACTGCTTAACCAGCCACTCCTCTTTATGATCGTACTCATCCTGAATTTCGCCGACAATCTCTTCAATCAAGTCCTCAATTGTCACCAGTCCCGATGTCCCACCGTATTCATCAATAACAATAGCGATGTGGACACAAGCGGCCTGGAACTCTTTGAGAAGAACACTGACCTGTTTTGATTCAGGAACGAGAAAAGGGGGACGCATAATTTCAGCGAGAGAAATAGTATCAATAGGGCGACCCCAAAAACGGAGTAAATCTTTGGCGTAGACCAACCCGATAATATTGTCGATGTTGTTTTTATAAACTGGAATACGTGAGTGCCCCGAACTGAGAATCGCCTTAAGAATGTCTCCAAAGGGAGCTTCAGCATCAACACACACCATATCGGTCCGTGGCACCATAATTTCACGCAAGATTGTCTCATCCAGCTCCAGAATAGACTGGAGCATGTCCCCTTCCCCCTCATCGATGATCCCCTGTTGCTCAGAAGCGTCGATCAACTCCTGCAGTTCTTCTTCACTGGTTGCCTGGGGTCGATGGCTCAATCTACGCCCGAGACGTTTAAGCCAACTATCGGGTTCCTTTAATTGATCGTTGTCCACAACTCTTTTATTCTCCCTGAATGGTTTCTGAATGGATAGAATATGGTCAAATTAATGATTTATCGAAAGGGGAAATTCTTCAACAAGTTGGGTGAAAATTTCAGTTTCTCGTGCTTCCATCAGTTCCGCGTCCTCTGCTGAGCCACGCTCATGATCATAGCCAAGTAAATGGAGGACACCATGGATCAGCAGAAACCAGAGCTCATGTTCAAATGGTATCCCCGCTTCGGCGGCATCGGTTGCCGCCCGCTCTGCCGAGATAACCACATCACCCAGAACCAGTGGCAGCAAGCCAGCGCCCTCTCCCTCCTGCATGGCAAAAGAGATCACATTGGTTGGCCGATCACGCTGCAGGTACTCCCGGTTGACCTCTTGGATTCCGGGGTTATCGAGAATCAATATTGACAGCTCAGCCTCAGGATATCCCGAGACGTCTAAGATCCTCTGGGCTATCTTCCGCAGTGATCGCTTCAGGATCTTGTGTCGACGCTGACGATTTTCTATCTGAATCCGCACTGTTAAATTTCACCTTCTCTTTTACCGAAGTTTTGTCGGCAACATCACCCTTATCCCGGACAATATGGACCGGTTCCGGATAGTCGACTCGATGGTGGAAAGAGCCCGCCATGATTCGGTTAAAACTCTTAGCAATAAGATTTAAATCTTTCAGGGTCAGGTCACACTCATCCAGCTGACCATCAATAAAAATATTATTGATCAACTTTTTCACCATCCCCTGAATCCGTGCCGGTGTGGGATCGGCCAACGTCCGACTGGCAGCCTCAACTGCATCTGCCAACATAATCAAAGCAGCTTCACGGGTCTGCGGTTTGGGACCATGATAGCGATAATCACGCTCATCAATTTGTTGCATTCCGGGATCAGCCTGAGTTTTAGCCCGATCATAAAAAAACTTTATCAGCGTTGTTCCATGGTGTTGCTGGATAATATCAACCAGTTTCGCCCCTAATTTATGTTCCCGGGCTAAATCAACACCATCTTTCACATGCGAAGTCAGAATCAGGGCACTCATTGATGGCGCTAATTTATCATGTTTATTACGCTGCCCCCCAGAATTTTCAATAAAGTAGAGGGGCTTTTTAATTTTCCCGATATCATGATAATAGGCAGCGACACGGGTTAATAAAGGATTGGCTTTGATTGATTCAGCAGCAGCTTCCGCCAGGTTACCAACCAGGATAGAGTGGTGATAGGTTCCCGGGGCCTCAATCATCAGTTGACGTAGAATCGGCGCATTCATATTGGCCAGTTCCAGCAATTTAATATCGGTCGTATATTTAAAGAACGATTCCACCAGAGGAACAACACCATTGACAATAATTGCGCAGGCTAAACCACCGAACAGACCAAACCCCAACGTCCAGAGAGACTGCAATTCAAAATTCCGCCCGTTCAAAAGTTGGGTTCCAATCAATATGGCGACATTAGTCAACCCAACCCATAAGCCGGCCCGATATAGAGCGGTACGTTGCTGACAATGGCGAACCCCATGCGCCCCGACCAGACTGCCGGTCAGAACATAAAGAGCCATGAGAAGACTGTTGCCAAACAAAACCCCAACCAGCACCGCGCTACAAACCGCAAACAAAAATGCTATTTCTGAATTGAGAACAATTCGAACCAGCATAGCACCCACAGCAAAAGGAATTGCATAGAGGTAAGCTGAAGAATCGATATAAGCAAAACTATTCCCCATCGCCGCGGCAATAAAAATTGATACTTTTATCAGAGCAAACAGGGCAATAAATACCGTAGCAAGAAACAGAAGATCGCGAGAATCGGGATGAAATTTACTGATATTATGTTGGGCAAAATAAAAACCGATATAGAGCAGCAACAAGGAGCAAATCAGGAGTCCTGCCGCCGTCTGAAGACTTCGATTATCGCGCCCCGAGGTTCGAATCGCCTGTAGTTTGAGGATCTGATCAGCAGTGACTCGCTCCCCTTCACGGACTACCATCTCCCCCTTCTTTATCTGGAAAAGAACCGGTGCAATCTGCTCTCGTGCCTCCTGGCGTCGCTGTTCCGTTTTCTCCTGATTAAATACCAGAGTCGGGCGCAACTGCTGTTGTACCAGTTTCAACAGGGTTTTCTGCTGAATGGGTGTTGTCCCGGGAATCTTAGCCAGCTGCTCTTTTGCCCTGAGCAAAGCATCTTTCAATCCGATTGTTGCTTCTAACCGTTGTGGACTTATTTTTTCCTCTCCCTCACGACTGAGAGCCAGAAGCCCTTTATCCCGATCAACATTGAAAGCCTGGAGGTTAGCCACAATCGGTCGAGTAAAAATTGGCGAAAGGAGATCTCCGGTTAAAACTGCAATATTCTGGTTGAGTGCCAGATCAAGCAAGGGCTTAAATTCTTCATCTGTCAATGGAACCCCGAAATCAGTTTCCAATTGCAGCAGAAGATCCTCCTCTCGCACCGGTTCTTCGTCACCCTGCTGCAGTAGCAGCAGACCGAGTCCCTGACGAATCCGGTTGATTGCATGGCTTCCAGAAGTAGTATCCAGATCATAAATAAGCGGGGAAGTATTCGCAGCCTCATCACGTTTTGCCTCAGTTAAGGGGATATCTTCAGCGAGCAGATCCCGCGGTGATTTAATATCACGGGTCGCAATATCCCCAGGCGCGTAATAATCGGGAATCAATCCCCCTTTTGGGACGATAATCAGGGTTAATAGCGCTGCGACCAAGAACAGCAGCCACCCCCCCAACCGGGGCTGACGCTGATTCCGCAAACTCTGAACCCCACCTTTAAAGATGGCAGAACGCCTTAACAATGATTTATCTTTTTCTTCTTTAGTCATAGGTCCTCAATCGTCATCGCACCATTTTTATGCAACAGGGTGCTCCGACCGGTGTTGATCTGCCCGCTGATAGGCACGCACAATGGCCTGAACAATCGGGTGACGGACAACATCCACATCGCTGAAATGGGTAAACGCGATATCAGGTACTCCACTCAGGATCTCCACCGCTTGTAATAATCCAGATTGATTCCCGCGTGGCAAATCAATCTGAGTCACATCACCGGTTATCACCGCCCGGCTACCAAACCCAAGGCGGGTCAAAAACATTTTCATCTGCTCAGCTGTGGTATTCTGTGCTTCATCCAGAATGACAAAAGCATCGTTCAAGGTTCGCCCGCGCATAAAAGCCAGCGGTGCAACCTCAACGATACCACTCTCCAAAAGTTCCTGAGCTTTTTTCAGATCAAGCATATCATAGAGAGCATCATAAAGAGGGCGTAGATAGGGATTGACCTTTTCCGCCAGATCCCCAGGAAGAAAACCGAGCTTTTCACCTGCTTCAACGGCCGGGCGAACTAACATAATTCGGCTGACTTCCTTGCGCATCAGAGTGGCAACCCCCATTGCCATCGCCAGGTAAGTTTTTCCAGTTCCGGCAGGACCGACACCAAAAACCACATGGTTGCTTCGAATATTATCAATATAATTTTTCTGTGCCAGGCTTTTTGGCGCAATTAACTTGTTACGGGCAGAGATAAAAACCGTGTCACAAAAAATATCTTTGAGAGACGTTGATGAGTCAGAAGAGAGAATCCGGATCGCATAATCAATATCGGTGGGATAAATCGGCATATCTTCCTGCATCAGGAGACACAACTCCTCAAGCAGGCGATAACCAACATGAACTTGGGCAGACTCACCAGAAAGATGGATGGTGGTCCCCTGGCTACCAAGGCGGATGCCAAGTTTTTTTTCTATTAGTTTAAGATGCTTATTCTGCTGACCAAACAATTGGGCGGCCAGAGTCGCATCAGCAACATCAAAATGTTTGCTGGGGCTCATACGCAGATATTCGCTCAGATAATGTATTTTTCACGCTGAGGAATTTAGCACCAAAGTAGAATGAATGCAACTAACCACTGCTCAATTAATCCTCTCTCAATCACCATAAAAACATCAAAATCTGTTATACTCAGTCAATATTTTATTTTTCAAGAGATGGTACGAGGGACACGTGAAGCAGAAAACCACCGACAATCCAACCTTAAATCAGGACAAACCGCTACTCACCACCTTTTTACACGAATTAAATATATCCCGGCGCCAACTTTCACTTTACCCCCCCGAGCACCCGCAAATCGTGAGCAGTGTCAACCGGACTCTGGATATTCTGGGGGATCTGTTTTTTTCTGACCGAGTTATCACCTTAGGTATTGCCCCTGACACCCTCTATTTTGAACAACTATGGCTTGATAAAGAGGATTCAACAAATCGGGAATTTGCTAATTTCTTCTTCAACCTTGGTATCGCATCAATCAGTTTTCGGCGTGGGTTGAATGGTCCCGAACTGATCCGTTTTAACCAGTTACTCTGTGCCAACCGAAGAGCTACTGAAGCAGTGGAAGATTTTGACAAGCTACTCGAGCGACATCAGATTGAGCACATCTCAGTGGTTCCAATCGACTATGATGCCTTTCAGGCTAATCGAAATTTTACCGGGCAGGAATCAGCAACCGGAAACCAACTCTGGGAAAACTTCCTGCATGGGCTCCACAGCGGGGTTCTTGACTTTGGCGATCCAGACTCAACCGTTGATCTTGCTGCAATTGCTGATATTTTTAATCAAAAGCTTGTTGGCAGCCAGACTGAACGTGAACAATCATCCCGATCGATTCATTCATTCATCGAAAACAGTGTTCAATCAACAGCAACCACACAATCACCAATTAACGACAAAAAACTCTCTATGTTACTGGACAAGTTATCCCCTGACGCCCAGCAAGCATTTCTGAGCTGCGCTTTTCAAACCCTCGACCAACATCAGGATAAAGCATCAGATGTGCTGCGGAAAATCCCCCAGCACCTGATTCAAAACACCATTGCCGGAAAAGATCGACAATCTCTCAATTTATCGTCACGACTATTTGGGCTGATCAATAACCTGGCCAGTACTCCGGTACAAGCGTTTCAGCATAATATCAAGACTAAATCGGCACCGCTTTCCAATGATATGGTTCGTGCCCGACTCGATGTTTTGTTCAGTGAAGAGCGACAAGATCTCTACATGCCGGATAGTTACCAATCCGCGATGCACAACATCCTCAGTGACAATATTGTCGGGACCATTCCTGAGGACGAAAAACAAAAGCTAAAAAACCAAATCGAAAATCAATCCGTTGAAGAAAATTATACCGCGATTATCTTTGAGCTGTTGAAAAGCCAACTCGACCCAGAGCAGGAAAAAGCAATCGAGAAAAACTTGCTTGAACTGTCCCATTTCTTCTTAGATATCGGTGATTTTGTCAACTTGCGAGCAATTCATAATAACTGGTCCGAATATCTATACAGCGGCAACTCCACAGCCAGTATCTTTGATGAGAAAGTTCTTTCCAACCAGACTCAATCAACTTTTATGTCAGAAGTGCTGGAGGGAATTGATCTATGGGAAGAGGAAAAACATCAAGAGATAGCCGACTACATTATCGATGTCGGGGAACCTTACAGCGAACCGGTTATCGAATATTTGGGGTTAGCTCCAAAATGGTCGGAACGAAAACTTTGGATGGAGATTCTGGCGGGAATTGGTGGTGATGCACAACACATGATTGTCCGATCCCTCAATGATGAACGGTGGTATCTGGTTCGCAACCTCTTAATTATTTTGGGAAAAGATATGGATCCCGGCAACCTGAAGGCTATCCATAAACTGGTCGACCATCCTCACCCGAAAGTACGCCTTGAGGTGATACGCAACCTGTTCTCCTGTAATCCCGCCACCGCTAATCGACAGCTGTTAAAAGAATTAACCAGCCAGGATCCGGAAGCCCAGTTTGCAGCCGTTCAAATAGCTGATCTCAGCCGGGATCCAAAGGTTCTTTCCATTCTACATAAGAATCTCGGGACCCAGATGAATAGCGATGCAGATCTGGAATTGAACAAACAGATCGTTAAGACCCTGACCCGAATCGGCAATAAAGAAAGTTTACCAATTTTACGCCGGATACTGCAGAAACAAGGGCTGCTGGTCTCACGTCGGACAAAACAACTCCAGGTAGAAATCCTCCAGAACCTGGCCCTATTTCCCGGTCCATCGGTCGATAAATTGCTGCGGGAACTGACAACGGGTAAACACAAACAATTGGTTAAATTGGCAATCGAACAGCGGCGAAAATTCACCAGGAGCGGTCAATGATCAAAACTCAAAATGACCATCTGCAAAAATTTATCAGATTGATAACAACCGCCGCTGCCAATGCCTCCTTATATCACCCGGAGCACCGTCAGGTTCTACGTCTGAACAAACAGGCAATGAATGAACTTCACCTGTTATTTAACGTCTATAGTGACATCACCCTCAAAGTTATTGATGAACAGCTGGTCTTCACCAATAAACCGGTGGCGGGAAATCTGGCGGTTAAGCGACTGCTGGACTCCCTGGGGAGAAACGGCATCAGCCACCTCCAGATAGAGCCCGGAGTTTACGCAGAAGAACTGCTTGGGTTGATCAACCTTCTCAGCAAATCTCCAGACAAACAGATGGAAATTAAAAGTAGTGAAAATATCCATTTTGGACAGGTTGAGATCCGCTATAAAAACCGGAACACCGCACAACTTGCCGGTCTGAATCTGGCTGAAATTGCTGAATCTGAAGCCGATCATTTCATGGAAATGTATCAAACTGCACGCAACAAGAAAAAGCTGGAACTGACGGGGATCAATGACATTGTCAATGGCTTTGTCGATGCATTTAATACTCAAAGTGATGCGTTTATGGCCATTGCCCCACTACGCTCGATGGATGAATATACCTACACTCATTCAACCAATATTTGTATGCTCAATCTTGCTCAAGCCAAAGTTTTAGGAATAGAGGGACAACTGCTGAACGATATCGGGATTGCCGCCATGCTGCACGATGTCGGAAAGATGTTTATCTCTCCTGACATCCTCAGTAAATCGAATAAACTGACGGAAGAAGAATGGCAGATTATGCAGCAACACCCGCGCCTGGGAGCTGAGTATCTACTCAACACCCCAGGAGTTCCACGATTGGCAGTTGTGACTGCATTTGAGCATCATATGCGTTATGACAATAGTGGCTATCCAGCCACGACACGCCCGTGGAAACAACATATATGTTCTCATATGACTGCAATTTCAGATACATATGATGCAATGCGAACCCACCGGGCCTATGAAGAATCACTGGAGATTGATCAGATTATCTCGATCATGTTGAATCTTGCAGGCAATAAACTGCATCCACAACTGACCTATAGCTTTCTGCAAATCCTCAGCAATCTGGATAAAAGCAGTGAACCCAGCAACTATACAGCACGCTAACCACCACAGATGATGCAACGCCGAGGGTCGGACTTTTTGCAATCCCATTCCAAATAGAGAACCTGCTTGCAGCACCTGTTACCCTGATGCTATACAGTCGCAACCCAGTAAGACTGATACGTTATTGCCGGAAGAAGAATGACCATTCTTTTCCCGAACTGATTTAATAATGACTTTAAAAAGGACAATCCATGAGTGAAGATACAAAAAAAATTATCTATTCAATGATGCGGGTCAGCAAAAGCTACAACAAGCAGCCGATCATTAAGGATATTTCCCTCTCCTATTTTTATGGCGCAAAAATTGGCGTATTGGGATTGAACGGTTCAGGAAAATCGACCCTGCTGCGGATTATGGCGGGGGTTGATAAGGAATTTAATGGTGAAGCGGTATTATCTGACGGATATAGTGTCGGCTATCTGGAGCAGGAACCTCATCTTGATGATGAAAAAACGGTGCGGGAGGTGGTCAAAGAAGGGGTACAGGAGATCGTTGATCTACTGGCAGAGTTTGAGGAAATCAACAACGCCTTTGCCGATCCCGATTGCGATATGGACAAACTCCTCGCTCGTCAGGCCGAAGTACAGGACAAGCTGGATGCTGCAGATGCCTGGGAACTAGATTCTCGACTAGAACTGGCTGAAGAAGCACTCCGCTGTCCCCCACCGGAAACATCGATAAAAATTCTCTCCGGGGGAGAAAAGCGTCGCGTTGCACTGTGTCGCCTGTTATTACAAAAGCCGGATATCCTCCTTCTTGATGAACCAACCAACCATCTGGATGCCGAAACGGTCGCCTGGCTGGAACAACATCTACAGCGCTATCCGGGAACCGTTATCGCCGTGACTCACGACCGCTACTTCCTCGATAATGTTGCCGGTTGGATTTTGGAATTGGATCGTGGCCAAGGAATCCCCTGGAAAGGAAACTATTCCAGTTGGCTGGAGCAAAAACAGGAACGGCTGCGTAAAGAAGAGAAAACCGAAAGCAAACGACAGAAAACGCTGCAACATGAATTGGATTGGATCCGCATGTCCCCAAAAGGTCGGCATGCAAAATCCCAGGCAAGAATTAAATCCTATGAAAACCTGCTGGGTAATGCCGGGCTGGAAAAAGAGAAGACCCTTGAACTCTATATACCACCGGGTCCCCGTTTGGGTGGAGTGGTTGTGGAAGCCACAGACGTCAGTAAAGGATTTGACCAGAAACTATTGATCGACAATCTTAGCTTCAACCTCCCGGCCGGCGGGATTGTCGGAGTTATCGGCCCAAATGGTGCAGGAAAGTCAACACTGTTCAATATGATTACCGGTAAAGAACAGGCTGATAGCGGCAGCTTTAAAGTGGGAGAAACGGTTCAACTTGGTTACGTTGATCAAGGGCGTGAACTGAATGGCGATAAAACCATCTGGGAGGAGGTCACCGGTGGGCAGGACACCCTGCAAATCGGTGGGCAGTCAGTCAATTCCCGGGCTTACGTTGCCCGTTTCAACTTTTCTGGCAGCGACCAGCAAAAAAAGGTCGGGGTTCTTTCCGGCGGCGAACGCAATCGGGTTCATCTGGCCAAAATGCTTCGTGAAGAAGCCAACGTCCTCCTGCTTGATGAGCCAACCAATGATCTCGATGTCAACACGTTACGGGCTCTGGAAGAGGGGCTGGAAAACTTTGGTGGTTGCGCCGTTGTGATCAGTCACGACCGCTGGTTTCTTGACCGGATAGCGACCCATATTCTGGCTTTTGAGGGGGATTCTCAGGTCGTCTGGTTTGAAGGGAATTATTCGGAATACGAAGCTGATAAAAAGCGCCGGCTCGGTAAAAGTGCCGATCAACCACACCGGATCAGATATCGTTCCCTGACCCGGCAATAAATTGTCAAAGCGGGATTTTCAGGAAAGAAGCATTTCTTTCTTGAAAATCCCGACTGGATGCTTAATGCTCAGCCGATAAATATTTATCGACAATCTGATTAAACAGAATCACTCCATCCTTGTCAGGCTTTTTCAGACCATCCAGACTCTTCTGTAATTTATCCACCAGTTCAGGATCGGTATCCTTGTGCAAAGCAAGGTAAAGACTGGGCGTTTTCAACAGATAGACTGTTTCGTAATCACCCGGATCAATCCCGAACTTCACCATTTTGTATTGAATCGTTTGGACATTGAAGACAAACAAATCGATTCGCCCGGTACTCAATTTACGAATATTCTGTTCTGGCAATGCCAACCGTTCCAGATTTTCAAGGGGGACACCAGCTTTAATCAATAATTGCTCTGGAGCACCGTCACGGACAGTACCAATCCGATAGTGGTTGAAATCATCAATTGATTCAATATCGATCTTGCGATCTTTTCTGGCCACAACACCAATAGTAACATTCAGCAACGGCCCAACCCAACGGAAGAGCTCCTCACGCTCGTCAGTTCGTGCCATACTAAACAGAGCCGTCTCCGGCAAAAATTTAATATCGTGATAAGCTCGCGCCCAGGGATACATCTGGATATCCCCCTGCTTCATTTCTACCCCGGCATCACGAAAGATATGTCGCACAACATCTGTTGAAATCCCGACAATTCGGCCATCTTCCTCAAAATTGAATGGGGGAAGATCCTCTGTCATCACCAGAAGAGACTGTGTGGGCTGGGCATACAACCAACTGGGCAGCAAAATTATGAGTAACAGCAGATAAAAAACTTTTTTCATCCATGACTCTCCAATTAATTCCCTTTTTGACCATTGGGAATTAATTGTAACAAAGATCGATGTAAAAACAACTTGCATGACGCAATCTGTGCAATAAAAGGTTACTGTTTGTTCTGTGGTGAGCTCTCTAGGGCTTGTCGGATAACTATCGATAAATCTTCAATTGTAAATGGTTTTTGCAGTAGTTGATCAATCGTTCCGTCAGCCAATCTCGAGGGATCAAGCAGATCAACATTGCCAGTACAAAGAACAATGGGGATATCATTTTTCCTCTGCCGGAGAGCCGTCGCCAGCTCGACACCTGTCATCTCAGGCATGCTCAAATCGGTAATCAACAAATCAATATCGTTACGTTCAATCAGCAGGTTTAACGCTTCAGTTGGCTGACCGCAGATCGTGACCCGGTACCCCAATGAGCACAACATATCCTTGCCCATCCCAATCACAACTGGATCGTCATCAACCAACAACAGATGTTCATCCCCAGATAACGCCGTCCCGATAGAGTAAGGCTGTTCTTCCTGATCCTTACAATCAGCCTCAACGCGCGGAAAATACAAACTGAAGCAACAACCCTGGTCACTCTCCGGATCCAGCACAATTTCGCCATCGTGCGCCTGAACAATCCCGTGGACGACAGCCAACCCCATCCCGGTCCCCTGGCCCGTCTCCTTGGTGGTAAAAAACGGATCAAAAATCCGGTCCCGAATGTCCGCGGGGATTCCCGATCCATTATCACAAAAAGTCAGGCAAACATAGGTTCCAGGATCGATATCAAGGGATTCCACGGCTGATTCTGTCAATATCCGTTCAGTCAGAGAAACTTTGATCTTTCCGCCTGTCGTAGCCAAAGCATATCCTGAATTTGTCGCTAAATTCATCAACACCTGATGCAGCTGCCCCGCATCGCCTAAAATCCATAATTGATCATCCAGGGCAGATTCAACTTCAATTGTTGCTGGCCACGAGGCCTGGGCAAGTTCCAATGTTTCAGCAACAATTTCTGCCAGGCAAAGCTTTTTGGTATAACTCTCCGACTTGCGGCTGAAAACCATGATTTGAGCAATCAATGCAATCGCCCGATCTCCCGCCATCAGAACCTGTTCCAATCGCCTCTGGGTCTTAGAACCTTCTTCTGCCGAGTTATGGCAAAGCTGTACGTAACCAAGCATCGCAGTAAGAATATTGTTGAAATCGTGGGCAATTCCCCCGGCAAGAGTTCCTAATGCCTCCATTTTCTGTGCATGGTTTAGCTGATGTTCCAATTGTTTCCGCCGTGAAAATTCTTCCTTCATCCGTTCGATAAGCCCATCAATGGCCGCAGCGAGAAGATCAACCTCATCAAGAGTTGGCCCACGTTTATCAAGGGCCAACGGTGGCAATGTCTCAACTTCTGTCAAATCAATATTGCCGGTATAATTTGCAATGAGAATCAACCGTCGGAGGACTCCTAAATGAAACAACAGGAAGATACAAATAGCGACACCAAAAACCCCAAAACCGTTGATCAAGAATTCCGAAAGAATGTAGCGATTAAAAAGCTGACCAAAAGGTTGATAGTGCAGTTGCAGGTAAGTTGTCCCAATTTGGAGCTGGTTGCCCAGCGAGGATGTCTGATATTGGATAGCATGACGATATTCCCGAAACGGCTTCTGTCCTACGATACCGCTATGAGTGCATTGACTCATCTCCACATCACAGATTTCAATATAGCTTAAAAGCGGATTGACCTGGCTGGTGGCGATCGTCTCAACCATTGCCCAGTCATAATTCCAAACCGCTTCCCGAATACTCGGCAGTGCACTCTGCTCAAAACTGGAAATTTCGTGATGGATCAGATCATATTCACGCTGCTGTAAACGGCTGATCTGATAGACTGAAATCCCCAGAGTAATCACTGAGCAGATCACAAAAAAACCAAATATTAAACGCTTTTTCAGACTGACACGTCTCATATAAACCGCTCACAGCTCCAAATATCGATCGGGATAAAACAGCTCATCGGGCCCCGGTTAATCGGTCTGCAAATTCCACCTGGATCGCTCGATGTAAACGTTCAACATCTTTATCACGATAAGGAATTGCCGGACGATGTCCCCACACAGGATTTGGCCAAGCAGGATCCCCAATCGTCCGTCCAACATGGTGCAGGTGTAACTGATTGACAACATTTCCCAGGGCAGCAATATTCAATTTATCAAAATTAAAATAGTGCTTCATCCACAGAGAAAGTTGATTTGATTCGTCCCAGAATAACTGCCGATCGGCCTCCGAGAGTTGATAGATTTCCTGTAGTGCCTCACGCTGTGGAACCAGAATAAACCAAGGATAGCTACAGTCGTTCAGCAACAGCAACCGGCATAAAGGGAAACTGCCAAAATCAAAAGTGTCATTTTTTAAACGCGAATCAAGCTCAAACATCTAAGCCCTCACTAATAAATATCCACTATAGCAAAAAATATTCTTTATCCAAAGATATTTATTAATGTTTTTTTATCAACCAGCAATTATGGATACGGGGGTTACGTTCAAAATCGAAAGGAATCGTCTTATTACTAATGTTTTCAATTTCCAAAGCAGCGATCAGGCTAGAATCCATAACAAATTTTCTTAGATTATTGGAGAAAATCAAAGTCCCTCCCGGAGCGAGGTGCCGCAAGGTTTTTTGCAATAATTCAACATGATCACGCTGGACATCAAAGGTATTAACCATCCCCTTAGAATTGGAAAAGGTCGGTGGGTCGAGAAAAATCAGATCATACTCCCCCGTTGCGGTATCGATCCAGCTAAGGCAATCAGCCTGAATCAACTCCTCTTCAGCTGGATCAAAATGGTTCAACAACAGATTTTTCTTGGCCCACTCCAGATAAGTTCTGGACATATCAACCGTTGTCGTAGAGATGGCGTCACCCATCAGGGCATGCACTGTTGCCGTTCCGGTGTAAGCGAACAAATTGAGAAAACGGGTGCCGGAAGCCAGCTGCTGAATCAGCAGCCGGGTTGGACGATGATCAAGAAACAGACCAGTATCAAGATAATCGGTCAGATTGACCAGAAAGCGACAATTCCCCTCTTGAACCTCTTTCAAAATACCCCGGCGCGACTGTTTTTCGTACTGCTGCGTCCCTTTCTGCTGCTGTCTCACCTTGAGGTGAACTTTATCGGGAGAAATATCCAGCACCAGTGGCAGAGCATCCTGAATATCGCGTAATCGTTCTGCTGCTTTGTGTTCATCAATCTCTTTCGGGGCCCGGTACTCCTGCAAATGAACCTCATCATCATAAATATCAACCGCCACCGCGTATTCAGGAAGATCGGCATCATAAAGACGGTAACAGTTGATCTTCTCCTTTGCCGCCCATTTCTTCATTTTTTTCAGATTCTTCCGCAAACGATTGGCAAACATTTCGCCGCCGGGTGAGAGGATTTTCTTAACCGCTTTCCCGGCCCCCTCGTCGAGGGATTGCCAGCGGTTGGTGTCATTCAATTCAAACTGCAGCAGCTGACACTTTAATGCACCATTGTAGAGAACATTGATTTTCCCCGCCCGCAGCCCGATGCTCCGCCCAAGCTGCGGACTTGACGTAATCACCGCCCCCTTCCAGCCGCGACACTGCTGCGCCATTTTCTGTCCGAGAATATTATAAAACTCAGGAAGTTCACTCGCCTGCCCGAGACGTTCCCCATAGGGAGGGTTAGCCACCAGCAGACCATGATTCACTCCGGCAGGAGCAACAAATTCACGCAACGTCCGCCGTTCAAAGTGGATTATTTTGTCGAGCCCGGCATTCTGAGCGTGTTGCCACGCCGCCTTGACTGCCCGGCTATCGCTGTCGTAACCGACAATCGGCGCAAGCTTTTTATCCACTCCAATGGCCTGCCGCTGCAAAGCCTCTTTGAGCAGATCGTCCCACAGTTCCTCATCATGCTGCAGCCACCCAAGAAACCCGTAATAGCGGCGTAGCAAACCGGGAGCGGTATCAGTTGCGATCAATCCCGCTTCAACCGGAAGAGTTCCAGAGCCACACAGTGGATCGGCAAGCCCGCCACCTGCCGCACAAATTGCCGGCCAACCGGCACGGATAAGGATTGCCGCCGCCAGATTTTCTTTGAGCGGCGCGTGAACACCATCAATCCGGTAACCACGCCGATGCAAACTATCACCCGACAGGTCGATACTCAATGTCGCCTGATCACGGTAGATATGAAGATTCAACCGCACATCGGGCTGCTCAACGGCCACAGAGGGGCGATCACCAACCCGCGAACGGAATTGATCGACAACTGCATCCTTGACCTTCAATGCTCCGTAACGGGTATGAGTAATTTTTGATTGAATCAGCGTGCAATCAACTGCCAACGTATTCTCTACCAGCAGATGCTCTGACCAGTCGATGGCCAAAACCCCGGCATAGAGCTGATCGGGATCACTAGCGGTAAAAGTGGCAAGTGGCAACAGAATCCGGCTTGCCAGTCGCGACCAGAGACACGCCTTATAGGCCATCCCGAGATCCCCTGAGAAACGGACCCCTGCCCGCTCCTGTTTGATATCAGTCGCACCAAGATCGTCTAGTTCCGTCAAGAGAAGTGGTTCCAGCCCAAGGGCCGCTGTTGCAAAAAATTGTTGTTTCATCGATTTACTACTTTCAAAATAACCATAGAGTCATAAAAAAACTGAATTTTACTCCCTCTCCTTGAGGGAGAGGGACTTACAAACTTTTAGATTTTACACAACTCAAGAGCAGCATCACCTAACTGTTCATTCGCCTGTTGTAATGCCGGTTCCCCAGCAAGGACAGCGGTCGAACTGACTCCATTCTTCAGATATTTCTCAGCAACCCGTTGCAATGCAGCAACATCAACAGCAAGTAGTTGCTGTCGCATCCGGTTACGCATTTCAAGGGTCATCCCCTGACGGATATTGGCAAACTCCTCGGCACCGACTCCTGCAGGAGAGAGGGGCTTATCAAGATCACCAAAAACAGCTAGGATCGATTCTTTAAGAGAATCGTCAGGGAAATTACCTGCGACAGCCCAATCAATCGCATCATCATAAACCTGTAAAGTTCTCACGATATGGGGATCACGGTACGAGAGGAGGCTGAACTGCCCAGCCTCTGCATTGTAGCCTGCCAAGCCACCGTAAGCACCCCCCTTTTCACGAATCTCACGATGGAGAAACTCAGCCCGCAGCAGTTTCGCCAGCACCATTAGTGCAGCACTATCGGGATGAGCATAAGGAACAGTACGGAAAACCCGGGTGACATAGTTGACTGGAATCGACCAGACAACCCCCTGCTGAACTGGTTGTGGAGAAAAATCTGCCACATTTTCAAAAGAAGTCGCTTTTCCCGGTGGAATAACCGGTAACAAGCGACCCAGAGAGTCCTTAAACGGGGCAAAGTTATCTTTTTCAACGGTGACTGCTATTTGGAGTGCCTGCTGGTTAAACAACTGCTGTGCTGTTGTGGTTAAAATTTCTGCAAGCTCGCCCAACGCTTCGACCGGTTTGGCTGCCAACTCCCGAATCAGGGCGATCTGGGACAAGCCCGACCACTGCTCACGCAACCAACCGACCTGCGACAATGATGCTGCCGCCGTACGTGCAGCATAGGTGTGGCCCGACTGCGGTACCGAATTTTCCAGAGAGACTTGCAGCTGGTTCAAAACAGTGTGAATACGTTGCAGATCACTGAAATCGGGTTTCAATAAAATATCGTGCAACAAATCGAACAGCGGTTGGCAGTTGCGGACCAGGGCCTTACCTTTTAACTCGAAGCTGGTCATGAATTTATCGGCATTTTGAGGATCATCTGCAATTGATGTCCGGGCTGAAATCCCACCCGTCACCGCTTCCATCGCCTCTGCCATCTGTAGATAATCGCGATCTCCAGCACCGACCTGGGTCAGCAGGCTGCTGAAAAGCGGGAGATATTTTAATTGTTCGTCGTTCAGGTTATCGAGCCCGAAATTAAACCGCACAACACCAATACCGTTAGTCGGTTGATCAAACCAGTATTCCTTGACCTGCCCCACGGTTCCGGTTTCTACCTTAACAGCGACTTCGGCAGGGAGGATATCGGTCAATTCCAAAGTAGGCAGACACGAAATATCCTCTTCCGCTTCCTGAGCTTCCTTCAGTTCAACCGCTTTTTCAATCAGTTGCTGCCGCTCGGCATCACTTAATTGCTTTTCGATAGCATCAAGCTTTGCCCTGATTAAACTCTCCTCCTTTGGGCCAAGCTCGGTATCGGGTTGCAACAATAAGGTGACCCGGTGCCGATTTTCCAGCAGGCGCTGCCGGATCAAATTTTCAAAAAACGGTCCATTGTCGAGTTTCTGCTGTAACTTCTCCAGATTCTCCTCAAAATTGAGAGCAGCAAGGGGGTCACCACCGTGAATCCACGACCCCAGCAAGCGCATCAATAACAACAGTGAGTAAGGATAACTGTCACCCGTCACCTCGCGGTTAGAAAACTCGAGACGGTGAATCGCAGCATCAATCCGCTCACGAGAGAAACCTGTTTCGGCAACCTGCTCAAGGGTTTCAAGAATCAACTTTTCGATCGCCTCAACATGCTCCGGATCGGTCCCCTGCAATCCGACAGCAAAGTAGGTGGTCCGATTATCATCATGATAACCTGTTCCCGGAGCTAGGTTGGCCCCCAATCCGGAATCGAGAAGTGCCTTGTATAAAGGGGCAGCCGGGTTACCCAACAACAGCGCCGCAAGCAATGACATCGACAACCGCTCAAAACTGTCGTTGATATCACCACAGAGCCAACCAACTTCAACCATGGAACGTTTTTCCAACGGTTCCCCCTCATCCAGAGGATATTTTTCCGTCGCCCGTAACGGAGCTTTCAGGTGCTGTTCAGGCGGAACCTCGGTATCGGAATCGAGCCGCGTAAAGTGTTGCAATACCCGATCTTCAACAATCCCCAGCAATTCGGGCAGATCAAGATTACCGGAACTGAAAAACCAGGAATTACTCGGATGGTAATAACGGGCGTGAAAATCACGCAACTGCTGCCAACTTAAATTGGGAATATCCTGCGGTTCACCCCCCGAATTATGGTGATAAGTTGTGGTTGGGTAGAGGTGCTTATCAAGCCGCTGGGTAATCAATGACGAAGGGTCAGACATCGCCCCTTTCATTTCGTTATAAACCACCCCTTTGTACTCCAGTGGAGTGGT
>CAZGKZ010000001.1:47588-49302 GCA_964526315.1 uncultured Geobacteraceae bacterium | reverse complement strand
GGCATTTCCCCTTGCCCCATCATGCTGGTCATCTCCTTAAAACGACGAGATTGCTCATTCAGAAGAATGATTCCCGGCACACTCTCATCCTTCAGAGTTTCGATACGGATTGTCAGCCCCTTGATCTCATCAAGGCCATCCTTAAACACCTGTTCAATCCGCTCCCCTTTGGTTTTATTGTCGGCTCCTTCAACAATTTCATTGGTGGGATCTGCTTCCAGAAGATTTTCTGTAATATCAGAATCGACTCGCTCAAATTTGAGATCGGTATTTTTTGACTCCAGAAACTGGATAAAATGATTATCAATCATCGCATCCAGAATCAGCACCTCCATCCCCTGTGACTTGAACAGCTTCAGATAGGTTGCTTGAGTCCCCTCATCATTAGCATAATAAACCTTGTTTTCATGCTTCTCTTTCGCCCGCTCAAGATATTCCGGCAGGGTGGTGAATTTGTCCTCACCGGTGGAATGATAAATAACCTGATCTTTGACCTTCTGATAAAATTTATCCTCACGCATCATCCCGTATTTAATAAAAGAGTGAATATCCTCCCAAATCGGCTCGAAGGCTTCACGATCTTTTTTTGCCAGATCAACAATTTTAGCCGCCACCCGACCACTGATCACTTCACGAATTTTACGCACCTGAGGCTCATTCTGTAAATAACTACGAGAAACATTAAGAGGCAAGTCAGGAGCATCCAGACAACCCTGGAGTGGGGTCAGGAATTCCGGAATCAGCTCCGGAGTGTTATCGGAGACAAATACCTGATTACAATAAAGATTAATATGACTCTTGGTGACATCAAACTCGTTAGTCAGATGGGGGAAATAAACGATCCCCTTGAGATTGAAAGGGTAATCAATATTCAGATGGATCCAGAACAGCGGATCAGCTGACATCGGGTAGAGCTTACGATAAAACTCTTTATATTCATCATCGCTGATATCTGCCGGACTTTTTGTCCAGAGGGGATTTCTATCATTAATCTCTTCCCCTTCAAGGCTGATCGAAACAGGAAGAAAATTACAGAATTTCTTGATGATTTCACCGGTATTGGCAGGATCAAGAAACTCTTTTTCATCTTCATTCAGATGTAAAATAACTTCGGTACCGCGATCTTTTTTATCAGTCGATTCAAGACTGTAGCTTGTCGTCCCCTCACATGTCCAATGAACCGCTTCAGCACCCTTCTCATAAGATAGGGTACGGATCTCAACATTTTCTGCAACCATAAAAGCTGAGTAGAAACCCATGCCGAAATGACCAATAATCTGATTTTTATCTTCCAGATTTTTAAACTTTTCAACAAAATCTTCCGCCGATGAAAAAGCAATTTGATTGATATATTTCCGCACCTCATCAGCCGTCATCCCGATACCGTTATCGGTGACAGTCAGGGTACCGGCCTCTTTATCCAGGTGAATATTAACCTTGTATTCGTCTGCAATCTGCAACCCCTCGACCAGATTAATATTCTGCAGCTTGTGGATAGCATCAACAGCATTAGAGATCAGCTCACGCAAGAAAATATCTTTATCACTGTATAGCCACTTTTTTATGATCGGGAAAATATTTTCGGTATGAATGGAAATACTACCCTCTTCTTTTTTGATTTTGTCAGACATTATCTTGTTTCTCCTATAAATTGATGATTATCAGTTTTGTGTTCGAAAAGATAAAAAGATGGGAATCTTTTGTCAAGAGAAAG
>CAZGKZ010000001.1:0-47488 GCA_964526315.1 uncultured Geobacteraceae bacterium | reverse complement strand
TATCAGTTTTGTGTTCGAAAAGATAAAAAGATGGGAATCTTTTGTCAAGAGAAAGACACAAAAGAATGGGTCAGTAAGTTGTCACTGACAGAATTCCACGGCAGGTTTTTTTCATCGCAGTTAAACAAAAAAATTACTGCCATACAAAATATGGATCAAAGAGACCCCAACCACATAGACAGCGAAGATAGCTTTAACCAAATAAATATCCATACGAGCTAGATACGAACACTGTTTGATTTATTATCAATAAATTCTGCGTATTATCAATACGCTGATTGATAAGTATCACTATTAGATAACTCAACAATAAAAAAGGCTTCACGAAAAGCGAAACCTTTTTTAAAATATCAATGGCTTTGCTGATTTGTCCGATTAGTTCTCAGTTAAAAAATGTTTTTCATAGAAATCTTCCAGATTACTCAGATGTCTTGTTTCATCTGCAAGCAAACGCTGAAACAGGTCCGCCATAGGTGCTCCTTCGCAACCACTCATCAACCTTTTGTAAAAGTCAACGGCACATTTTTCCAAATAAATTGCGTGGGCCAGCGCTGTCCGGGCATCTGCACCTGGAGCAATCTCCTTTTGTTCAAAGACATAATTCAGATTCATTGAAGGAATTTCTTGATGTAACTCTGCAACATTATGATCATGACCATCAAGCAGTGCCATTTCCAGCCGTTGCTTATGATTTAACTCCTCAATCGCTGCTTCACGTAAAATTGCCTTGGCCTGACGATCAGAAACAACATCGATAGCATGTAGATAATTGCGGAAGCCCTCCTCTTCCATCTCAATCGCTTTCTCAAGAGCCGCTTCATATGTGTAACAAACACCTTCCTCTAAACCCATAATCATCTCCTGTTAATAAAATACAAAAACCACAAAATTATAAATCATCTGCTTCACGCAAAAACGAACACCGTTTCTCAATTATCACCAAAGAATATCCTCAGAAGAATAACATGACTTTTTTCTCAGGTCACTCCAATTTGTCAGCAATTTATTAGATGACCAATATTAGGACAATTTAAGTACCTGAAAAATAAGTATTTTTAACACGTACTGCTGTTGACAAAGTATAGGTTCTTCTATATAAATGCCGCTGCTTATTAACCTACAAATCGATCCATAAGTGAGTTTATGAAAATACATTTTTTTCAAAAAACAACTCTATCACTATTTCTGGGGCTCTGTTTATTATTGATCAGTTATTCTCAGAGTATTGCCCCCACTTATCAAGGGCCCGATATTCAAGTCATCGGGAAAGATTTCTACAAAGACCTGCAATATGAATATGATCGCTATAGCTACCAGATTGATGCTCTAGATAACAAAATTTCGCCCCTAAATCTGCAAGACATTACTCCAATCCATAAAACTTCTGATATTCAAATCATCGGAAAAGATTCTTACAAAGACCTGGAATCGGAGTTTAATCGCTATAGTTACCAGATGGATACCTTGGAAAATGGTGTCCCCCCCCTGATTCTGCAGAATCTACCCGGCGATTTAAACAAAATTCAGTCCAACAAACACCGAAAGTCCATATTTTTTAAAGCATTACTGCCAATGATCCTGTTGGCCAATGATGAGATTCGTGTAGAACGAAAACAACTGCTGATCATTAAACCGTTGCTTTCTGCTAAAAAACAATTAAATGAGCAACAATTGCAGATCATAGCAACGTTGGCAAAACGCTATAAAGTCAAATTCAACAATACTCACTCCGAGAAAGCCATAGATAAACTTCTCAGCCGTGTTGATATTATTCCTGAAGATTTAGCCTTAGCTCAAGCTGCCAATGAATCAGCCTGGGGCACATCACGTTTTTCACGTGTCGCAAATAATTTATTCGGTCAATGGACATTCATTCCAGGTCAAGGGATTGTTCCCGAAGATCGTCCAGCAGGGGCAACTTATGAGGTCCGAAAGTTTTCCACTGTCTACGATTCGGTTCGCTCTTATCTTCTCAATCTCAATACTCATTCTGCCTATAAAAAGTTGAGAAAACTACGGACGGCAAGCAGACTCAATGGTCAAAACCCAAATGGTCTGAAATTGGCTGAAGGGCTGCTGCGATATTCAACCCGTGGTGAAGAGTATGTCAAAGAATTACAAGCGATGATTCGTTTCAATCAGCTTGGTCGGTTCACCACAGTTAAACTCCGCTCCAGCAGTTAATGATGGTACAAAAAGATTATCTCTCCGTTTGACTTACCGGATCAGATCTTAACAGGAATTTAGAAGTGCAGGATGATTCTGGGTTTAATTGACCGGATTTTTTGCATTTATCCAGGGATGACTATACCAGAGCCAACCACCGTTATCGGACTGTAGTGTCAAAGTGTACTTATTGCGCCGACCAGTCAGCGGTTGTTCTGCCATCACCCGATACCAACCGTCCCCCCTATCGATATCAGCTTCAACCCAACAATGATTTTCTCCCTGAGCAAAACAATTTATCCGTTTCGGGTTAATTTTCTGACCATCAATACGTAAACTGAGAACAGGTGGATTCTTTCTTATAATCGGATCGAAAGGATCAACAGCCAAAACAGGCAATGGTTGCATGGCTAACTTTGATTTAAAACCCGCAAAAGTGGCAAATGGCCCACCCATCGGAAATCGAGCCAGATTGTAGAGATTATGCGCAGAATAGATGACACCGGACTGTTGTGCAAAAGCTGCTGCAAAACCCAGATCTTTGATAATTTCAACAACGGCAGGAGAATACTCCCCATAAGGATAAGCAAAGAGGGTGGGTTTGCTCCCAAGATTTTCTTCAAACAATTTCTGAGCCCGTAAGATATCCTCACGAACTCGCTGTTTCCATTGCGGAGCGGTTTCAGCCGGTTTTAATTCCACCAGATAGGCATGAGTATCGGTATGATTACCAATTTCTACCCCCTCAGCAGCTAGTTCCTTAAGTTCTTGCCAACTCAGGTAACCATGAGTACCAACTGCAGCAGTATTTACAAATAGAGTCAACGGAATGCCGTACTGTCGAATGATTGGCATTCCAACATCATATAAAGAACGAAAAGCATCATCGACACAAAAAGAGACAGCATGATCAGGTAACTCTTCTCCGTTTGTCAGCCGTTTTACAACTTCACCAAGCGAGATAACTTCAATACCCTGTGCTTTTACATATTCAAGTTGTTGGGTAAATATATCAGTGGAGATATTGGTGGAAGGATAGCGATTTTCATCAAAACGGTGATAAATGAAAGTATTCACTTGGCCGGCGTAAACGTAGGAGAGCATCGGCAAAAGAAGTAACAAGGTAACCCTACATGATAATTTAAACATTCTCACTCCAAATTCAATTAAGAGTCCCTTACCTTTTTGCGCAGGTAACGACGGATACTATTCCGCGCGCGCGGGGTCACTGCCCATTCCAGCCACTTAGGAAGGACTTCAGGTTTTTCTGACGTCTCCACAACAATTTGATCACCATCAATCAAGCGAGTTTTAAGTTGCCTGGTCCGCCCATTAATCAACCCACGTCGGGCATGTAAACCAAGTGAATCATGGATTTCAAAAGCAAAATCCAAAATACTGCTTCCTTCTGGCAAAATCTGGATATCACCCTGCGGTGTATAAACCTGTATCGTTGCAGAGGCCAAACGGAGTGATTCCGTATCAAAAGCTGACTCCCCTTCCATCAAAGATTTAATCAGGTCGCGAAACCCTTTGTGATGAAATTTAAAGCCCGGAGCCAATACACCAGACTCATTAAATCGGTGTAGTTTTCTAGTGGTTATTTCAACCCTCATCCGCTGTTCACCAGCCTGAACCGTCGTTTTTAATGCTTGATAACCATACTGAGAGGTCAAGCTCAAATGATCACGCAACTTACCGGGTATCGGTGGAAATAGACCATGCAAAACGCCAAGAAACAGATAAGCATCCATCGTTCTGGCAACCTGAACTTCCAGCGTATAAAGAGCCGGAAAACCCCGCTGTCTGGAACGGTCCGAAATGACCGAGAAAGGTCTCCAACGATCTTTCAATAGAGCATCAAGCCTTTGCTGTTCACAACTATTGACAATACGGGCACGAATCTTACGTAGAAAATCTATGTTGACCTCTTTTTGTCTGGAAATTTCTTGTCTATAGATTTTGGCACGACGAGAATAGAGGAGAGAATAGGAGAGAGATTCCAATTCTGTTGCAACGTAGCCCATCCCCAGATGTTGTGCCAGGGGGACGTATACCATTCGCGTCTCTTCAGCTATCAGCTTCTGTTTGTGAAGAGGCAAAGCATCAATGGTGCGTAAATTATCAATCCGATCCCAAAATTTAAGACACAAAACACGGATATCGTCGATAGCAACCAGGAGAGTTTTTTTATAAGTCTCCTTTTTGATATCTTCGCGGCTCATGATTGTCGATGTCACCTTGGTTAATCCATCAACAAGATGAGCAACCTCATCACCGTATTTCTTCCGCACCTCACCAAGTGTGACCGGGGTATCTTCAACAACGTCATGCAACAGAGCAGCAATGACAGAAGGAAAATCCATCCAATGGCGTGCGGCTAAATGGGTCACTCGCAAAGGATGAAAAATGTATGGTTCTCCGGATTTACGCACCTGCCCTAAATGAGAAGACCGGGCATCAACAAGAGCTTGTTCAACTCGATCTATTTCATAATCAAGCTCATCTTCAGACAGTTCAGCACCATAATGGGTTACCAGAAGCTCCATAATGTCAGTCATTAAGCGCTGTTCTGTTTTACTATCAAACTTGGGCATAAAACCTTCTTAAAAGAAGAACTTAACCGGGTGGCCAAGTCATGTTACGACCACCAAGAAGATGGAAATGGAGGTGCCACACAGCTTGTCCACCAGCCTCATTACAATTATTAACCACTCTAAATCCAGAGTCAGAAAAATCTAAATCACGTGCCACTTTTCCCGCAACTTGATAAATATGACCAATCAGTTCATTGTCGAGCGGGGTAAGATCAAGGGTCGTCTGGATATGTTTTTTGGGAACAATTAAAAAATGGTATGGAGCTTGAGGATCAATATCTTCAAAAACCACCACTTGAGGATCTTCGTAGTAGATCGGTGTTGGAATTTCACCCGCAATGATTTTACAAAACAGACAATCAGAAGCCATTAAAATCTCCCTAAATTAAAATCTAACAAATCCCCACAGGAAGTTTGCCGTCCCATTCAGGATTTCAGGGTAAGAATTAAACATCTTAGAAATAATATCAAGCTAATATCTAACTGAATTAGTATTTTCACTTTTTTTGTAAATAAATCAGGAATTCACGATTGCCTTTTGGTCCTAAAATTGGACTCTCAGTAATTCCGAGAACTTGACAACCAAGTTCCGTCACTAAATCACAGATTTGCTTAACAACCTGATCATGTAATGATCGATCCTTTACCACCCCCCCCTTACCAACCTGCCCTTTACCAACCTCAAACTGAGGTTTAATCAGAGCGATCACTTCAGCGTCATCAGTCAGCAAACTGAGGGTATTTGGTAAGACTTTTGACAATGAAATAAACGAGGCGTCAATAACAGCTAATGCCGGGATATCATCAAGTTGCGAGGGCTGCAGATGCCTAATATTGGTCCTCTCCAGATTAATAATCTGTGAATTTTCACGCAGACTCCAAGCTAACTGTCCATAGCCGACATCGACCGCATAAACTTTTTTTGCTCCAAACTGGAGAAGACAATCACTGAATCCACCGGTTGATGCACCAACATCGATAGCTATTTTATCCCTGACGATCACGGCAAATTCATGGAGAGCTTTTTCCAGCTTTAAGCCGCCACGCGAAACATATGGGATATCTTCCCCCTTCAGCCGTAAATCCGAATCGACATGAACCTGGACGCCAGCCTTGTCCACCCGGTGATCATCAACAATGACTTTACCGGCCAGAATCAAAGCCCGAGCGCGCTCCCTGGAAACAACAAGCCCCCGCTGCACTAACAATTTATCCAAACGTTCTTTCATAACGAAATAATAACAGCGTGACAAATAAAAAGGGAGACCAAATATTTGGTCTCCCTACAGAAAGATATCAAAACCGACAATCCACCTTCTATGCTTCACCGTTAGGCAAGAAACGAATCACGGTTTGCAGTAAACACTTCGTCAACTTCAATCAGAGCATTCTGAACCTCTTGCTCGTCTAATTCGAGAGCTTTAGCACCGGGACAATTTAACAGATCTAACTCTTCATCCGGCTGACGTTGGCCAATCCCCAACTTCCGACAAATCTGCCCAGATAAGTTCACCGTTGCGGTCAAACGTAATAAAGCCTCGCCGTTCTCTTCTTCGTCCAGAGAAATAATTAAATCTTCGTGGTGTAGAGTCGACATAACAATAGACCGAGAGAAATTCCACTTATCCAGTACCGCTGCACCAACAACCGCATGAGCATAGGTAAAAAAGCGACCTTCCAACTCTGAGGTACTTACTCCATCAGAATAAGCCATTTCCGCTAGAGACCGATAAGTATCGGGATCACTATAATTCATGACTATTTTTCCAAGGTGGCGAAATAAACCAGCTAAAAAAGCCTCCTCCGGATCTGCTGAAGAAAAACGACGGGCCAGAATTCGACAACCAATTGCGCACCCCATAGAATCTTCCCACAACATTTTTTCCAGCAATCCATAGGATTTATTCATCCCCTCAAGACTGGCAGCCAGAACAAGACTACGTAGCGTACGCTCACCGACAATAGCAATAGCATGTTCCAGAGTTTTTATCTGACGCTTCATACTATAGAATGCTGAGTTAGCAACTTTTAGCATTCGCGCAGAAACTGCCGGATCGCTGGATATTGCCTCTCCAAGTTTTTCATAATTAACGTTGGGATCATTCAGTAATTCAAGAACTTTTACCGCAACTGCCGGCATTGGTGGAAGATCGCGAATTGTGCTGACAACAGTTTTGAAATCGGTACTCATTGAACGCTCCTTAATCTTATTCCACAATAATTAAGTTGTTATAACAAAATTACATCAAAGAGTCATGTGAAAAGTTAGCTACAAAACAGATCAAATATTTGCTGACAAACTGAGCCACGATCCAGTCCTTATTTTTGATGATAAGCAAAAGCTCTACAAAAATGATCGATGAAAAGGCTCTTTGCTTCTGCCACAGAGACATCGTGGCCAAGTTCACGGCTTAAAGATGTCACCATTTCACCTGGTCGACCACATGGCACAATCATCTTAAAAGTTTCAAGTGAGTTATTCAAATTCAGTGCAATTCCGTGAGAAGAAGTCCATTTTTTCAACGCAATCCCAAAACTGCAGATCTTTCGCCCATCAACCCAGACCCCGGGCTCCCCATCCTTCAGGTAACCATCGACACCGAAATCAGCCAACAAATTAACAACAACAGTAAGGAATTGATCGGCAAACCAACGTAAATCCTTTTTTTTCAACTGCACGATTGGATACACGACAAATTGCCCAGGCTCATGTGCCGTTGCCAAACCGCCACGATTTATTTTTTGCAGGGAGACTCCACGTTCACAAAAGATTTCTTCAGAAAAACGCAAATCATTCTCAGTTGCCCGCCGACCCAGTGTGACGGTTACAGGGTGTTCAACAAATACCAAAGTATCCTGGCCCTCACCTGCAAGGATCGCTGCAACCATCTCCTTCTGCCGGTCAAAGGCAAGTTGATAATCTGTCAAACCCCAATCTTCAATTTCAAGAGGGGTAGTTTTTTGTACAATACAGCTCATAGATCAGTTATTCCTTCTTCACCAATATATTTAGCTCTCAAAAAAATACTGCAAAGCAAAAGAGGTTAACCACCGCTGGTTAACCTCTTATTTCTACTTGGTGGGCAGTCGGGGGATCGAACCCCGGACCCTTCGCGTGTGAGGCGAATGCTCTCCCCCTGAGCTAACCGCCCAAATATCAATTTCTTATAACAACATCAACCAGAAGTGTCAATCAGAGTGATCGATAAACAACAAACCACTAAGTCTGGCGACCCCGGGAGGATTCGCCCACTTTGGTTTGGACTTCGTGTCCAAACCTGCGTCGGCTCCCCTTCATTTGCTGTCGCAACCATCCATGGTTGCTTTTCTGACATTAAGTCAGCGCTCATTCCGCTTCGAATCTATATTTATTCAGTGCTTTACTGGCGACCCCGGGAGGATTCGAACCTCCGACAATCACCTTAGGAGGGTGCCGCTCTATCCAGCTGAGCTACGGGGCCGTGGAGATGCTTATAACTTACAGAGATCTGATTTGACAAGAATTTATGTGGCTGAACCATGAATAAGTTAGAATTGCAAAAGACTATAAACTTTACCATCGGGAAGCTTGCTTCGGCCATTCAGGAATTCCAGTTCAGCCATGAAGGCACACTCGTAAATCTCCACCCCGGATTTTTCGACTAATTCAACAACTGCTGCCATCGTTCCCCCGGTGGCCAATAAATCATCGGCAAGAATAATCCGGTCACCCTTTTTGAAAGCATCTTCATGAATTTCCAAGGTGTCAGTCCCATATTCAAGTTCATAACTGATGCTACGGGTTTGAAAAGGGAGTTTTCCAGGTTTACGCACCAGAGTAATTCCGGTTCCTAACTTATAGGCCAAAGCAGAACCTAAGATAAAACCACGTGCTTCAATTCCCACAATTTGATCAATTTTTTTACCAATATAACGATGAGCAAGAAGATCAACCATGCGCTGAAAACTTTTGGCATCAGATAATAACGTGGTAATATCTTTAAAAATAATCCCTTTTTTAGGGAAGTCAGGGATATCGCGAATAATCTGTTTTAACTCATCCATCTATAAACTCCATTATTCAAACCAGAATCGTGTCCACAAAACGGGGAGATGGGCTAGATCTCATCATCAGACAAACAATCCTGCATAGATTTTCTTAATTTAGCCAAACTTTTTGCTTCTATTTGCCTGATTCTTTCCCGGGTCACCCCAAATTTCTTCCCGATTGTGTCTAGGGTTTGTGGATCATGATCTTCAAGTCCAAACCGGAGCATCAAAACTTCACGCTCATTCTCACTGAGATCTTCCATCCAATTTAAAACGTGAGAAAAACGATCCAGATCTTCTATTTTACGGGCAGAATTAACCAGTTTTGTGTCTTCAATAGTATCGATCAGACTATAATCATTACCTTCACCAAGAGGGTGCTCCATCGAATAAGTTCGCTTAACTAAAATCATCATCCGCCGGACATGCTTGACGTCCGTACCCATCGCAGCGGCAATTTCTTCCGTATCAGGGTCGCGTTTTAAACGCTGGACAAGTTCGCGGCTGATCTTGACCAACTTATTGATATCATCGGCGACATGAACCGGAAGACGAATGGTTCGACTCTGATTGACAATAGAACGCTCTATCGATTGACGTATCCACCAGGTAGCATAGGTAGAAAATCGACACCCCTTACTCACTTTAAACTTTTCCACCGCCTTAATGAGACCCATATTCCCTTCCTCGATTAAATCAAGAAAAGGCAAACCACGATTCATATAACGTTTGGCAATCTTAACCACCAAACGTAGATTTGATTCAATCATCCGCTCCCTTGCGGCAGCATCACCCTCGGCAATCAACCCGGCCAATTCTTTTTCATCTTCGGCAGTGAGGAGTTGGCTCTTCTGAATCTCCTGCAGATAAAGTTTGGTAGCATCAGCTGTAGCATACTGCTCACCAGCAGAAATACTATCTTCTTTGCCCTCCAGTTTATTATTCTTGCCTTTATGAGCAGTCTTGCTCTTACCTTTTGAGCCTAAACTATCCATAGAGACCTCCGCAGCAATTTGATATCAAACGAATATACAATTTAATGGCGCAAAATTATCATGGCAAGTACAAAATCGGATTGACTGCTACTTTCCCTTTCCGCACTTCAAAGTGAAGCCGTGGTCGACCACCTGCTGGCGGAGTGCCCGAGAGAGCAATACGCTCCCCCTTACTGACAAAATCCCCCTGTTTGACGAGATTTTTACGATTAAAACCATAAACTGTGAAAAGATCATTTTCATGCCGTAGAATAATCAGATGAGCATATCCACTGACACCATCGCCACTATAGATAACCTTGCCAGCCTCTGCCGCAGATACACTACTTCCCGCTCGTACGGCTATTTCTATCCCTTTTCCACCACCAGCGACCGCTTTATTACTGAAAGATCTCACAATTTTACCGCGCAATGGCCACTGCAAATGTTTAACCTGAGTCGCCTTCGGTATTAATACTGGTATTTTTACTTTACTTACCGCTGCTTTTGGTTTTTTAGTTTGGCTCTTGGACGTGGAAACAATTACCTTTTTCTTCTTTGTCGAAGTAGACTTTGGCTTACTTGCTGTCTTGGGCCTTACAACCGGAACTGATAATGTTTTTTTTGCTCCGGGAATATAAAGACGTGTCCCTATGGGGATATGAGACGGATTAGAAATTCCATTGACGCGAACCAGGTAGGCCTCATCAACAGCATAAGTGCGACTGATCCGGTACAGTGTCTGGCCCGGTTTAACCGTATGGTAAACCCCTGCTTCGCAGGCAACAAGAAAGAGGCAGAAAAAACCAAACAATAGAAGGACTGTACGTATTTTCAGCACAGAATTCATCATCGACAACATAGCTGCCGCAGAAAATTTGCATTATGAGATAAATTAGTTTTTGAGAATAAAAAAATCATATTCATTCCTATAAAAACAATCGCTCTTACCAACCCTGCTCACCAATCAGAGGGACAAAGCGACACCCCATCATCTGTTCCTTTTCAAAATGATCTTGTCCCTTACGGGTTATCCGAACTAAAGTTTGTTGCTTTTGATCCCCTACCGGCAATACTAATCTCCCCCCGATATCCAGTTGATCCAAATATTTTTGCGGAACATCCGGGGATCCTGCGGCAACAAGAATCCCTGAAAAAGGGGCCTGGTTTTCCCAACCAATGGTTCCATCACCGATTTTAATATTAACATTACTAAGTTGCAGTTGATCAAGAATTTTTCTGGCCCGCCCGGCAAGAATCGCAATTCTCTCAATAGAATAAACACGCTTAACCAACTTCGACAATACGGCAGTTTGGTACCCAGATCCGGTACCAATTTCCAGAATCCTCTCATCCCCTTGCAACTCAAGACTTGCGGTCATAACAGCTACCATATAAGGCTGAGAAATCGTCTGTTTCTCACCAATCGGCAATGCTGCATCGCCATAAGCGTGACTCTGTAAACCTGCCTCGACAAATAGATGTCGGGGGATAGCTAACATTGCATCAATGACCCGCTGATCAACAACCCCTCGCGACACAATCTGTTGCTCAACCATCCGCCTTCTGGCAATCGTGTAATCCATCAGAATTCACCCGAAAGTTGTTCAAATGACCAACATACGATCGCAGTAAATTGTTTTTGCTGATGCAAAGTTATGCGCAGTAAGTTATCCAGCGAGAGAAGAGAACCTGTACAAACATCATTAGAGACAAAAGATAGCACTTATTCTTTTATCCCTGGTGAGTCATGTAAGTATTTACGGAGTTGAAGCAGGTCTGCTTTGATAGCAACGAGAGTTTTTTCTGGAGAATGGGGATCAGACAATGGCAAAGGAAGTTGTTTGTCTGCATGCAATTTTTTGCGGGCACCCGCTATGGTGAAACCTTGACGATAAAGTAGCTCTTTTATCATCAAAGCGGTTTCTACATCTTTGCGCCGGTAAAGTCGTTGATTGGAACTACTTTTTACCGGTTGAAGAACTGAAAATTCAGTTTCCCAATAACGCAAAACATGGGTCTTCAGTTGCAGCAACGCAGCAACTTCACCAATCTTAAAATAGAGCTTATCAGGTATCTGTGGCACCAGTTCAGCTCACATAACATCAAGAGGTTTCGTTAATTGCAACCTTAAGCACCTGGCTCGGCTTAAATGTCAAAATTTTACGGGCAGATATTTCTATTTCCCCGCCGGTCTGCGGATTTCTACCACGTCGGGCAGCTTTCTCTTTAACAACAAAATTGCCAAAACCAGCAATCTTGATTTTTTCACCATTTTCCAGGGTCGATTTCATTAAATCAAAAACCATCTCAACAATGGCAGCTGACTCTTTTTTGGAAAAACCGGTGGTCAGGTAAACACTTTCTATAAGATCTGCTTTGGTCATGATCCCTCCCGCTAAAGACTGATATGCGTTTTTATGGGGTCTACTATCTATCTGATTTTTCTGGATTTATACCATACCGATTATTTGTCTGCAAGTTCAATTAGCGAATTTCTGCATTCAATTGATGGCAGAGCGAACGAATCAGTTTATCATGCGATTTATTCACCTCGGCTTCGGTCAAAGTTTTTTTGAGGTCCCGATAGCGAACCCTGATAGCAAGACTCTTCTTGCCGGCAGGAATACCCTTTCCGGTATAGAGATCAAAAATAACTGCACTCTCAAAAAACTTGTTTTTACCTCTATTGACAATCTCCATAACGTCAGCTGCCGTCACTGATTCATCTAACAACAAGGCACTATCACGAAGCATGTCGGGAAAACGTGAAAGAGCTTTAAATTGAGTATGCTTACCCGTCAGGGAAATAGCAGCTTCCACATCAAGCTCAAATAAGTAGACCGGCTGATCAATATTAAAAGTTGTCAGAACCTCTGGGTGAACCTCACCCAAAAAACCTAATTGTTGCTGATCGGCGAACAGACCACAAGATTTACCTGGATGGAGGTATGGCTGAGAGGTATCAGAATCAAAAGTAACGCTTTTGATACCTATAGTTGCGAGGGTTTCTTCAACAACACCTTTAAGATCATAGAAGTCAACAGACGCTGTAGTTTGAGCCCATCCCTCAGGCTCTCGTCGACCAGACATGACTGCCGTCAGCGAAAGTTTCTCAATGCATGCGTCAGATTCGCCCAAGGTAATGAATACCGGACGCAATTCAAACAAGCGCAAATCAGAGCTGCGATAGTTCAGGTTACGCGAAACAGTTTCCAATAAACTTGGCACCAAACTGGTCCGCATAACTACCTGATCTTCCGATAATGGATTTAATATCCTGACATGGATTGAGCGTTCATCCTCGGCGGGAATTCCAATTTTGCCAATACTGTCAGATGCCACAAAAGAATAGTTAATTGTCTCCGAAAATCCAGCTGAAACCATCGCCTGCTGGAGAGTCTTCTGCAGCCGCTGTCGCAGTGGCGGTAATTTTGCGTCAACAGTCCCAACCGGCATAGTGACGGGAATTTTGTCATATCCATAGAGACGTGCGACTTCCTCAATCAGATCAACTTGCCGTTCCAAATCGGGCCGGAAGCTGGGGATCTCAACCTGCAGCAAATCAGAACTTGTTCCGGGTTTAGTGGATAATTCTACTGACTCCAGTAAAGTCTGAATGGTTTTACGGTCAACCGGGATATCAAGTAAATCTTTGGTTGTCTGGACACTCATCTCAATACTGACCGGTTTCAACTGCTGCGGATAAACATCGATCATCCCAGATATAATTTGACCACCGCTTAACTCTGCAATAAGGCTGGCAGCACGATTAAGAGCAATCGGAATCATATCGATATCGGCACCACGCTCAAAACGATGCGATGATTCAGTATGCAAACCGTGCCTTTTGCTGGTCCGTCTGATCATTGTTGGTTTAAAATAGGCAGCTTCGAGTAAAATTGTTTCACTATCATCTTTAACTTCAGAGTCAAGCCCACCCATAACTCCTGCCATAGCAACCGGCTGCTGTCCATCACAGATCATCAGATCTTCAGCGCAAAGAGTATGGATCTGATCATCGAGAGTGGTAAATTTTTCTCCATCATCTGCCGATTTAACATTAATCTTTCCACCATGCAGATATCTGAAATCAAACGCATGGAGAGGATGGCCCAGTTCCAACATCACATAATTGGTGACATCAACAACATTATTAATGGAACGCATCCCGACAGCTTCCAGACGGTGAACCATCCAGTCCGGGGAAGGTCCAATTTTTACATCCTTGATCATCCGCGCGGCATAACGTGGACACCCCTCTTCATTTTCAATCGTCACAGTGGCAAATTCAGTTATTGTCGAGGCAACCTCACTGAATTGAGGTACTGGTATTTTTAATTTTGCCCCAGCCAAAGCAGCAACTTCCCGAGCCACGCCGACAACACTCAAACAATCTGGTCGATTTGGGGTCAGACCTATTTCAATCTGGTAATCTTTTAACCCGAGAGCATCAAAAACCGGTTGTCCAAGGGGTAAGTCGGGGGGAAGAATCATAATCCCGGGCGAATCTTCTGCCAGAGCCAACTCTTTTTCAGAACAGAGCATACCCAGAGAAACCTGGCCACGTATTTTTGATTTTTTGATTTTAAAATCACCGGGTAATACCGAACCAGGCTGAGCCAGAGCGATAAGATCACCGGTTTTATGATTCGTGGCTCCGCAAACGACCTGCACAACGTCTGTGCCAGTGTTCACCTGACATACGGTTAACCGATCAGCATCCGGATGTGCGTCCACAGAATCAAGTTGCGCAACAATAACCGAATCCAGGTCTCCACCGATATTGACCAGAGCATCAACCTCAAGACCTGCCATGGTCAAACGATCACAGAGCTCCTGCGGGGTAAAATCAAAATCTACAAATTCTTTTAACCAGTTGTAGGTGACTATCATTTATCGAATTCCTTGCCCAAAATCAAAACTGCTTGAGAAAACGCAGGTCATTATCAAAAAACAACCGCAGATCATTGACACCATATTTCAACATGGCTATCCGCTCTAAACCCATACCAAATGCAAATCCACTGTATTTTTCAGCATCATAATTGACTGATTTAAAAACCTCGGGATCAATCATCCCACAACCAAGAATCTCCAGCCAGCCGGTTTTGCCACAGACACGACAACCTTTACCACCACAGATAACACATTCGATATCAACTTCTGCACTCGGTTCGGTAAAAGGGAAAAATGAAGGGCGAAAGCGGACGCTGTGCCCCTTGCCAAAAAATTCATTGAGGAAATGGGTGAGAACCCCCTTTAAATCACCAAAAGTGACCTTATCATCCACTAAAAAACCCTCAATTTGATGAAACATTGGGCTATGAGTTATATCAGAATCACGACGATAAACAGTTCCTGGAGCAATGATTCGAACCGGAGGCTTGTTTTTCAACATCGTACGGATCTGTACCGGCGAGGTATGAGTACGCAACACCCGATCATCACGAATATAGAAGGTATCCTGCATATCCCTTGCGGGATGATCTTTAGGAATATTAAGTGCTTCAAAATTGTAGAAATCTTCTTCAATTTCAGGACCTTCAGCAACAGCAAAGCCCAAGCGAGAAAAAATATCAACAACCTCATTTGTCACTAAAGTTACCGGATGCAAGCTACCAGTCACCGTTTTTCGACCAGGTAGCGTGACATCAATCTTTTCACTAGCCAGTCTGGCAGCGATATCCTGCTGCTGCAATTCAACTTGACGGGCGACAAATGTCTCTTCAAACCGATCTTTGAGGTTATTAATCAGGGCTCCTATAACTGGTCGTTGTTCTGTTGAAAGGTCGCGCATTCCTTTCATCACCTCAGTCAATAGGCCCTTTTTCCCAAGAATTTTCACCCGCACGTCTTGCAGCACACTGAGGCTCGCCGCCTGTTGCAATGCAGATAAAGCATCTTGCTGTAACTGCTGTAAACGTTCTTTCATATGACAAATCCATCATCAAAGCAATCCCATAATAATTGGGACATATTGTATTATTAAAGTTGTAAAGCAAACCGGCCTAAAACAAAAAAAGGAGATGAAGCCTAGCACTTCATCTCCCTAAATAAACTAAAAATAGTCTATTGTAACTGTGCCTTAGCGGCTTCAGCAACAACCGTAAATCCTGCAGGATCATTGACTGCAAGATCTGCCATAATCTTTCGATCCAAAGCAACTTCAGCCTTTTTCAAACCATAAATCATCCGGCTATAGGAGAGACCATTATCACGGGCAGCCGCATTGATTCTAGCAATCCAGAGAGCCCTGAAATCCCGCTTTTTGACACGGCGATCGCGATAAGCATAATTAAGCGCCCGGTCAACGGCTTCTGTTGCTGAACGATATAATTTACTCCTTGCGCCACGGTAACCTTTTGCAAGTTTCAGTACTTTATTACGACGACGTCTAGCTTTAAATCCTCTTTTTACTCTTGGCATCTCTCTTGCTCCTTCTTATGAATAGTTTTTCGGCATCTGCCGTGGCAGGATCTGCAGGGGGAGATTATCCCCACAGTTCACAACCTTACTGCCAAAGGGCAGTAGAGTGATCTACAAATACGGAACTAATTTAGAAACGTTACTCGTATCAGCCTTAGAAACAATGATAGATTGGCGCAAAGAACGTTTACGCTTGGTTGTTTTCTTGGTTAAAATATGGCTGGTGTAAGCTTTATTCCGACGAATTTTTCCGGTACCGGTCTTACGAAAACGCTTCGCGGCACCACGGTTAGTCTTAATTTTAGGCATTTGTCTCTCCTGTTACTTTTCCATTGTTCTGTTTTTGGATATTTAATTTATTTCTTCAGTGGACCAATCATCATAGTCATAAAGCGCCCCATTTTACTTGGATGGGATTCTACCTGACCAATATCCTTTAAAGCTTCAACCGCCTTCTTAAGCTGTTTCATCCCCTGATCCGGGTGGGCATTTTCCCGGCCCCGGAACATAATTGTCATCTTGACCTTGTTTCCCTCTTCAAGAAAACGGCGGGCATGCTTTATTTTAAACTGGAAATCATGATCGTCGGTCTTAGGACGCATCTTGACTTCCTTAATTTCAACTTTAACCTGTTTTTTCCTGGCTTCAGAAGCACGCTTGGCCTGCTGGTACTTATATTTACCGTAGTCCATAATCCGGCAAACTGGTGGATCAGCCTGTGGTGAAACCTCAACCAAATCAAGAGCCTGTTCATCAGCAAGAGCCAACGCCTGCTCTCTACTCAGAATCCCCAACTGGCCGCCTTCATCATCAATAACCCGTACCTGACGAGCACTAATGGCCTCATTAATATTCGCTTCTTTAGCTATGACCTCACTCCTCTATTCTCATTTAAAAAGGATAAAACTAAACAACGCAAAGATTCACTCTGAACCGTTACATTAACTCTATTATTTATAGGCAGCTGCTTCAGTTTGAACCAAACTCACAAAATCAGAAATGCTCATTGCATCCAAACTTTTTCCATCCCTAAAACGGGGAGCAACTGTCTGAGTTTCCATCTCCCGGTCACCAATAACCAACATATAAGGAATCTTGGCCATTTGTGCTTCACGAATTTTAAAACCCAGTTTTTCATTGCGCAGATCAAGCTCGACCCTGACACCAGCATTGCGCAGCTGTTCAAACGCTTGTTGTGCATAAGCAGCCTGATTGTCAGTAACATTCAAAACAATCGCCTGAACCGGCGAAAGCCAGAGCGGGAAACTTCCTGCATAATGTTCAATTAATACCCCGATAAAACGCTCTATCGAACCGACAATGACCCGGTGCAACATAACTGGACGATGTTTTTCGCCATCAGACCCGACATAAGTCAGATCAAAGCGCTCCGGCAGGGTAAAATCGCACTGGATTGTAGCACACTGCCACTCCCTGTCAAGCGCGTCCTTGAGTTTAACATCGATCTTCGGACCGTAAAAAGCACCATCCCCTTCATTGAGTTCAAACGGTTGACCACTATCTTCCAGAGCACTACGTAGCGCATTAGTTGCCTGCTCCCAATCAGCATCAGTACCGATCGATTTCTCAGGGCGAGTCGATAGCTCCATCACATATTCAAAACCAAAAATGCCCGCGACATCCTGGACGAATTTCATAACCCCTTTGACTTCAGCATCAATCTGATCTGGACGGCAGATAATGTGGGCATCATCCTGAGTAAAGCCACGCACCCGCAACAGGCCGTGGAGAACCCCGGACTTCTCATGCCGGTAAACGTTCCCCAGCTCAAAATAACGGATCGGCAAATTACGGTAAGAACGGGGCTTCGATTTGTAAATCAACATGTGGGCCAAACAGTTCATCGGCTTGATGCCGTACCCCTGCTCGTCAACCTCAGTGAAATACATATTCTCACGATAATTATCATAGTGACCGGACATCTTCCACAGGTCAGTCTTGAGAATCTGTGGTCCAACAACCAGTTCATAACCACGCTTCAGATGCTCTTTACGCTCAAAATCTTCAATAATTGTTCTGAGCATGGCCCCTTTCGGATGCCAAAGCACCAGTCCGGCACCTGCTTCTTCACTGAAAGAGAAGAGATCTAGCTCACGACCTAATTTACGATGATCCCGCTTACGTGCCTCTTCAAGACGATGAAGATGTGCTTTCAACTCTTTCTTATTCAAAAAAGCCGTTGCATAAATCCGTTGCAACATTGCGTTGTTTTCATCGCCTCGCCAGTAAGCACCGGCAAGACTGGTCAATTTAAAAACCTTGAGCATCCCGGTCCGGGGGACATGAGGTCCTCGGCAAAGGTCGACAAAGTCTCCCTGCCGATAAACAGAAACACTTTCCACTCCAAGGTCTTCGATAAGTTCAACCTTATAATCTTCCCCCATACCGCGAAATAATTCCACGGCATCAGCACTGGACATCTCTTCGCGAACGACAGGTAGATTGGCCTTCGCCAGTTCCGCCATCTTTGCTTCTATGACAGGAAAATCTTCTGGTACAAACTTTTTATTTTCACTATAAAAATCGTAGTAAAAACCATCCTTAATCGCCGGACCGATAGTAACCTGCACTTCTTTACCGTAGAGCTCTTTGACCGCCTGTGCCATTAAATGGGCAGAGGAATGGCGAATAATTTCCAGAGCTTCCGCAGAATTCTGGGTAATCAATGCCAACGTTCCTGACTGCTCCAACGGTTTGGTTATATCAATCAACTCACCAGCAAAACGGGCGGCAACAGATTGGCGGGCCAATCCTTCACCAATAGTGAGAGCGATATCGTAGGGAGTCGTGCCAGACTCAACCTCTTTTATCGATCCGTCAGGAAGTTCAATATGTAGTAATGCCATGTGATATCCCCAAGTTCCTGCTCAACAACTAAATTGAGTAAAACAAAAAGAGGCATCTTACAGATGCCCCATTGTGAGTACGGTCGAATTAAAATACTAAAGATTATGGTAGGCACGGGCGGGATTGAACCGCCGACCCCTTCCGTGTCAGGGAAGTGCTCTCCCACTGAGCTACGTGCCTGCAACAACCGCGGCGTTCTTTTATCAGAGCAACATTGATACTGTCAAGCTATTTCGTCAATTTTACTGTACTTTTAACATTTCTACCCTAACCCAAGGGTCGTTTTTTTTCAAGCTTGCCTGATAATACAGACAAGACTAATATAACTTTTCGATATTTCAATCAAATAAAGCTATCAATAACGGATAAGGAGCGCAAAAAGTGCAAACAATTGACCAGTTAATCCAGGCCAGCTGTCTACAACACACGGATAAAGTTGCTCTTCAATATAAATACAAAGGACAATGGAAACCCCTGACCTATCATAAGCTTTGGGATTCTGTCGAAAAATTGGCTGCAGGGATTTCACAGCTGGAAATCAAAAAAAAGTCCCACATTGCCCTTCTGGGAGCATCTTCCCCCCGTTGGGTTGTCGCATACCTTGCAATATTGAGAGCTGGATGTATTGCTATCCCGATTGATAAAGAATTAAAAGCAACAGAACTCAGACACATTCTGAATGATTCTGATGCAGATGCGGTCTTTATCGGACAACCACAATTCGACACCCTTCTTGACGTAGTTGATGACCTTCCCCAACTGAAACAGTTTATTTTACTTGATACGCCTCTTGCAGATCTCACTGATCAGGGTGACGCTGAAAATGCAATGGGGAGCCTCACCGCACTATGGAAGGAACTCATCAAAGATTTAGAGATTCCACCGGAACGGTGTAAACCAATCGAAGAAGCGGCCGTTCAAGCTTATTCAGGTTTGACCCAGCAGGAAGGAGAACCAGGCAAGAAAAAGAAAAATATTAATTTTCTCTCCGAATCAGTCATCCCCCGAAACCGCCTACTGAAGGAAAACCGCCTTTTCTATTATAAAGATATTTTCAATTCACCTCCCCTACCCCCGGCAGATAATCAACCTGAAGACAGAGCAGTTATTCTCTACACTTCAGGGACAACAGGCCGGTCGAAGGGAGCAATGCTCAGCCACCGAAATATTGTCAGCAATATTCAAGCTGCCAGCCAACGTTTTCAGCTTGACAGTTCAATACAAACACTCTCTTTTTTACCGATCAACCATGTTTTTGAACAAGTCTGTGGGGTTTTATTACCCCTATCCTTGGGAGGGCAGGTCAGCTTTGCTGAATCGATTAAAAAACTTGGTGACAATCTGAATGAGATCAAACCAACCTTTTTGATTGGGGTTCCTGCCGTTTACCGCCTGCTTCTTGATCGAATCATGAGAAATATCAACTCTAAAAACCTATCCAGATTCCTTTATAAATACCCACTGACCAGAAATATCGTCGCAAAAAAAGTAAAACAGTCCCTTGGGGAAAGAACTACTTTTGTCAGCGGTGGTGCTGCCCTTGATCCCGCTATTGCAGAAGGATTTCACAACCTTGGTTTGAATTTACTGCAGGGTTATGGGATTACCGAAACATCCCCTATTATCTCCGCAGAAAGTCCCTTTAAGAGCAAACCTGGAACCACAGGAGAGGTTTTAGATGGGATTGAAGTTTCAATTGACAACCCAAATAGTGATGGAGATGGGGAAATTAAAGTCAAAGGACCAAACGTTATGCTTGGTTACTATAACAACGACATAGCTACAGCTGAAGCACTCCATGATGGCTGGTATCGGACCGGTGATCTGGGTCATATTGATGGAGACAACATGCTCTCCATTTGTGGCCGGGTTAAAAACTTAATTGTGACACCAAATGGCAAAAATGTTTATCCCGAGGAGATAGAGAATCAGCTACTTAAGAGTCCATACATTGCAGAAGTGATGGTCTATGGTCATAGGGTTGGCGCAACAGCAGAGGAGGTCTATGCGGTTATCTTCCCCGATGAAGAAACACTCTTTGCCCTCAATAAGGAACAAGATGACAAACCAATATCAGCAGAAGAAATTGAGGTTCTAATCCGCAAGGAAGTCCTCACTTGGAGCAAAGAACTGGCTGACTACAAACGGGTCAAAAAATTTACACTGAGAGAAGATGAGTTTCCTAAGACAACGACTCGCAAGATTAAACGCTACATTGTCGAGCCAGAAATTTCGACAAACTGATATTTGGCCTGACTTTCTTAATCGTATTGGGGATCAGATCAAACATCGGTTAAACCAGAAGTCTCAATCCAAATCGTGCTCAACACGAATCAGACAAGTGGGCTGAGAAATAATATCCAGAGTTTCAATTTCGGTTAAAGCCGTTGCGACATCAGCCTCTTTGGCCGCATGAGTCATCAGAACAATCGGGATGGAATCAGCGGTATGACATTCCGGCTGAATCATTGACTGGATACTGATGTTATGCCGGCCCAGACACCCAGCTATTTTTGCCAATACTCCGGGTTGATCTATGGTGGTAAAACGGAGGTAATAATGACTGATAATTTCACTCATTGCCTTAATTGGTAAAGACTTTATTTGATCTGCAGCATAACCCATAATTGGGATGCGTGAGCGCGCCCCGGAGAGAATATCTCTGCTGATGGCCATCACATCACCCATCACCGCACTCGCTGTTGCATCCATCCCGGCACCACTCCCATAGAGCAAGGTTGGACCAACAAAGTCGCCGTTCAAACGAACCGCATTAAAAACACCATTAATTTCGGCAAGCTGATAAGACCCAGGTAACATTGTTGGATGGACCCGAACCTCAATTTCATCGCCAAGGTTTTTACCGATGGCGAGCAATTTTATTTTGTATCCCATCTGTTCTGCAAATTGGATATCTGTTGCAGTGATATTGCTGATCCCCTCGGTATAGACCTGTTCAAAGTCGACTGTGGTTCCAAAACAGAGTGCCGACAACAGAGAGATCTTATGCGCTGTGTCAATACCCTCAATGTCAAAGGTTGGATCTGCCTCAGCGTAACCAAGTTCCTGTGCCTCCTGCAGCACCGGGGCAAAATCACTGCCTTCCTCGGTCATTTTAGTTAAGATAAAATTACAGGTTCCATTGAGGATGCCAAGAACCGAACTAAATTCATTACTACAAAGATTTTCTTTGATTGCTGAAATAATTGGGATTCCACCACCGACAGCGGCTTCAAAAAGGACCGACACTCCCTGCTGATCAGCCGCGGCAATAATTTCCTGACCATGGACTGCCATCAACGCTTTATTGGCAGTGACGATATGCTTACCATTGGCAATCGCCTTAAGAATAAAACTTTTTGCCGGTTCATAACCACCGATCAGTTCAATAACAATATCAATTTCAGGGTTACTGATGACATCTTCCACCGCAGCACTCAGAATCCCCGGCTCCAGTTCAACCCCGCGATCAGTCTCAATATCAAGATCGGCAATTTTGACTAATTCCAACTTACGACCGAGCCGCTTTTCGATTATTGCACCATTTTGCTGAATGTTACGGACAACTCCAGTACCAATAGTACCGAATCCAAGCAAACCAAATTTAATTGCACGCATAACAATTCCAATTCATAAAAATATTAAACGGTTGCACTCGCAGGGTTTTTAGCAATTTTATCAAGAAGTCCATTAATAAAAGCAGGAGAATCTTTTGTCCCATAGCGCTTGGCAATTTCTATCGCTTCATCAATCACGACCGGATCTGGAATTTCGGGTCGGTAGAGTAGCTCATAAACACCAATTCGCAATATTGACAGATCGACAGGAGTCATCCGTTCCAACGACCAATTTTTAGCAACCTCCGAGATTTTTTTATCAATCACTGAGCGGTATTCAACAACCCCTTTAACGATGGAGTCCGCAAATAGTCGGGAAGATGTTGCCAACGGAATATCAACTTCAGTTAAAGGCTCACCCAGGACATCGTCAGCAAACCGAAAATTGTCCCAAAAATTTGACAGAAGTGACTCTGGAGAGTCCTGATCTTTACTGAGATGCAACGCAAATAACATCTTCAATGCATATTCACGTCCGACACGGCGGTTATTTGACATGTGACTAAATAGCCCCCAACAAATTCACCATCTCAATGGCACTCATCGCTGCTTCGACACCTTTATTCCCGGCTTTGGTTCCAGCACGCTCTATGGCTTGTTCAACGGAATCTGTAGTCAAGACACCAAAAGCGATTGGCAGACCTGATTGCAATGACACCGAAGCAATCCCCTTGGTCATTTCAGAGCTGACATATTCAAAATGGGGAGTACCACCACGAATCACAGCTCCCAGACAGATCAGGGCGTCATACTTATCTGAATTGGCCATTTTACTAGCAACTAACGGTAGCTCAAAAGCACCAGGTGCCTTAACCACAGTTATTTGCTCATTGGTTGCCCCATGACGAGTCAACGTATCAAGTGCTCCTTCAAGTAATCGATCGGAGATAAAACTGTTAAAACGGCTGACGATAATCCCAAAACGAAAATTCTTAGCCTCAAGTGTTCCTTCAATAATTTTTGACATAAATGACCTCCTGCGCGGTTTCTCGTTGCGATCTACAAAGCCCGACAGGCTCCTAGAGATTTTCCAGTAAATGCCCCATTTTTTCCCGCTTAGTTTTTAAATATTTAAGATTATCCTGATGCGCTGCCACCTCAATAGGGACCCGCTCAACAATTTCCAAACCATAGCCTTCAAGCCCGACAATCTTTTTTGGGTTATTGGTCATTAAACGTAATTTTCGCACCCCAAGGTCCGACAATATCTGCGCACCGATTCCATAATCGCGCAAATCATCCTTGAAACCGAGGGAGTGATTTGCTTCTACCGTATCCTGCCCCTGATCTTGAAGAGCATAAGCCTTGATCTTGTTCACCAGGCCAATACCGCGACCTTCCTGACGCATATAGAGAATAACGCCCGCCCCTTCCTTCTCTATCTGTGCCATCGCAGCGTGAAGCTGTTCTCCACAATCACAGCGTTGTGAGCCGAAAACATCTCCGGTCAAACACTCAGAATGAACCCGCACCAGAACCGGCTCGTCTGATTTTATTTCACCTTTAATTAATGCCATATGTTGTGCATGGTCAACATCATTTTCATAGACGATAGCGTTGAAAGTCCCGCCAAACGGGGTGGGAATAGTCGTTTCTGCTGCCCGCCGAACCAACAACTCTTTACGCATCCGGTAAGAAACCAGATCAGCAACAGAAATAATTTTCAGATCATGTTCTGCAGCAAAAATCTCTAACTGCGGCCGCCGTGCCATCGTACCATCAGCATTCATGATCTCACAGATAACCCCGGCAGGCTTAAGCCCGGCAAGGCGGGCAAGATCAACAGACCCTTCAGTCTGGCCGGTTCTGACCATCACCCCACCCTTTTGGGCCCGGAGAGGAAAGACATGTCCCGGTCGTGCTAAATCTCGAGCTGTTGTCTCATCGGCAACTGCCACCTGAATCGTATGCGCACGATCAGCAACGGAGATACCAGTCGTGACCCCTTGACGAGCTTCAATTGAGACAGTAAAAGCGGTACCAAAAGAAGAGCTATTATCGGTGACCATCAAGGGCAATTCCAGCTCGTCGGCTCGTGCTTCGGTTAAAGAGAGACAAATCAAACCCCGCCCCTGGGTCGCCATAAAATTGATAATTTCAGGTGTCACCAGTTCGGCTGCAGCAACCAGATCCCCCTCATTTTCACGATCTTCATCATCAACGAGAATAACCATTTTACCATGACGAATATCATCAAGAGCAGCCTCGATTTTTGAAATTGACATAGATTTAATCCTTTATATGAACGACCCCGAAGCAAGCTTCTGGAAATAAGACCTGATAAAAGAGGACAAGCCGACAAGGGCGAGTTATCTCATAAAAAACCATTTTTAGCAAGAAAGTCAATGTCGAGATTTTCCTCACGCTGGGGGTTCTTTTGTCCCTGCAACAGACGCTCAACATAACGCCCCAGCAAATCGGTTTCTATATTGACCTGTGACCCCTCACGACAGAGCTTAAGAGTGGTTTTCTCGACCGAATGGGGAATAACTGCAACTGAAAACATATCGTGTTCAACACGGTTAACCGTCAAGCTGATCCCATCAACGGCGACAGAACCCTTCACCACTAGATAGCGCATCACTTTCTGGGGAACAGCAAAGTCAAAACGGATCGCATTTTGATCCTGATAACGCCGCCTAACTGTTGCAATACAATCAATATGACCGCTGACGAGATGACCGCCCAGACGATCAGCAAGGCACAAGGCACGCTCAAGGTTGACTTGTTGGTTGGGTCGCAACATCCCTAAAGTGGTACAGTTCATAGTTTCCGGGGAGATATCCACACTAAAGCTGCTCTGATCCCAGGCCGTTACAGTCAAACAAGCACCATTGACCGCAATACTCTCACCAAGCTGCAGGTCACCTTCAACCAGACTGCTGACAATCCGTAATTGTCCCGATTCGCCCTGCCGTTTCAGGCTTTGAACCTTGCCAACAGACTCTATTAATCCGGTAAACATAGCGGTATATCTCCTATGATCAGCAGATCTTCTCCACTTGGTTTGTAACTTATATCCACCAGGTTGATAGCCTCAGACATCCGTGAGCAACCGGAACCGGGGAACAGACCAAAAGGGGAGGAACCACCCAATAGCTTCGGTGCAACAAACAGCATTAACCGATTAATCAAGCCCGCAGCAAGAGCTGCCCCGGCTAACCCTGCCCCCCCTTCCAGAAGGAGTTTCTGCACTTTGCGCCGTCCCAGTTCCTGCCACAGTGCCGCAAGAGAGACTCTACCATCAATAGCAGGAAAAGTGACAACCTCCGCCCCGGCAGCTTGCAGGTTTGAAATTCTATCCTGATCAGTTGAAATTGTTGCAACCAGAGTTTTCGCTGTCGATTGTTGCTTCAACATCCGGCAATCAACCGGGAGCCGCAATTGACTGTCCACCACGACCCGCAAAGGGTCACGACCACCACCTTCAGGAAGGCGGGTATTGAGCAATGGATCATCACTTAATACCGTGTTGATACCCACCATAATTGCTTCGACCCGATCGCGCAACTGATGAACTGCCAAGCGGCTTTTTTCTCCCGAAACCCACTGCGAATCGCCTGTAGAGGTTGCAGTATTACCGTCAAGAGTCAGTGCAGATTTGTAGATAGTAAAGGGAGTTCCAGTTAAAATATGGTGACTAAAAGCAGCAATCAACCGTTTGCACTCCGGTTCTAAAATACCACAATGGACTTTAATTCCCCCCTTTTTCAGTTTTTCAACACCACGTCCTGCGACCAGAGGATTTGGATCAATCGTTCCGATATAGACCGATTTAATCCCTGCGGCAATCAGAGCATCAGCACAGGGAGGGGTTTTCCCATGGTGAGAACAGGGTTCCAAGGTGACATAGATTTCAGCACCACGGGCCTTTGAAGCGGCCTGCTGCAAAGCGAAAATTTCTGCATGAGGTTGACCGGCTTGAGGATGGAAGCCCTCACCAACAATAATTCCGTCTTTTACAATAATCGCCCCGACAGGGGGATTAGGCGCAGTCCTTCCCTCTCCTTTACGAGCCTGATCAAGCGCCAATTGCATAAAATGTTGAGGGGTCACAGCAATCATCCATGCGACTTTCTGAATAGGTGAAAAACAACTGCCGGAATATCCCATTGAGATACCCCGGCAGTTAATTATTGAGCACCAAAATACACCTGTTAATGGGAATGTTTCAATAGATCATTTAATTCAGACATAAATTCGTTAATATCCTTAAACTGTCGATAAACCGAAGCAAACCGGACGTAAGCGACCTCGTCAACCTCATGCAGCATATCCATCACCGCCTCACCAATCAAACTGGCAGAGATCTCTTTATCACCACACTCCTGAAACTTACGTTCCAGTTGATCAACCAGTACTTCAATCTGTTCCACCGAAACTGGTCGTTTCTCACAAGCGCGCTGCATCCCGGAAATAATTTTCGCCCGGTCAAAAGCTTCCCGACGACCATCTTTTTTGATCACCCAGGGAAGTATCTCCTCGACCCGTTCATAGGTGGTAAAACGCCGTTCACACTCTGGACATTCGCGGCGACGACGGACGTTGTTTCCTTCTTTACCCAGGCGTGAATCAACGACTCTGGTATCGGCATGCCGACAAAAAGGGCAGTTCATTTAGCATTATCTCCTTCATACTGACGATAACTTATCCCTGCCTCGGTTAACATATCAAGAGAGAGCTTATCCGGGTATCCCCGTGAAAAAATAATGTCAACAATCCCGGCATTAATCAGCATCTTGCTACAAATGATACAAGGAGAGTCAGTACAATAGAGAGTTGCACCGGCAATATTAGCACCATGACGAGCCGCCTGAATAATTGCATTCTGCTCGGCATGCAGGCCACGGCACAGTTCATGCCGCTCACCAGAAGGGACGTTCAGCTGGTCACGCAGACAGCCGGTCACATCACAATGGGTGATCCCGGTCGGCACACCATTATAACCGGTAGCCATGATGTTTTTGTCTTTGACCAGCAGAGCCCCCACCTGGCGGCGCATACAAGTTGAGCGGGTCGCCACCAACTTGGTAATCTGCATAAAGTATTCATCCCAACTGGGTCTCTCCATCACGACACCTATTTCAATCGATGTGCGTAGAGGGGAAATCTTTGACAGAGTACTTTGACTTCTGCCTTGATTTTTGCCAGTTCTGCACTGTTTTCGATATTTTTCAATGCCCGATCTATCCACTCCGCAACCTGTAACATCTCTGCTTCTTTTAAACCGCGGGTTGTCGTTGCCGGAGTTCCAATCCTGATACCACTTGTAACAAACGGTGATCGGGTATCAAAGGGGACAGCATTTTTATTCACAGTAATTCCGGCATCTTCCAGAGCTCTTTCTGCAACTTTTCCAGTAATTTCAGTTCCAGTAAAATCAACCAGCATCAGATGGTTATCGGTTCCACCAGAAACCAGTTTATACCCTTTTTCCACCAGCCCACCAGCCAAGGCCTGAGCATTTTTAACCACCTGTTGTGCATACAGTTTAAATTCAGGTTGTAGAACCTCTTTAAAAGCGACAGCTTTAGCAGCGATGATGTGCATCAGTGGACCGCCCTGAATACCGGGAAAAATATTACTGTTGAGTTTTTTCGCCCATTCTTCAGTACAAAGAATCATCCCACCACGTGGCCCACGCAAGGTTTTATGCGTTGTTGTCGTTACAAATTCTGCATAAGGAACCGGGTTGGAATGGACACCTGCCGCAACCAAACCGGCAATATGCGCCATATCAACCATCACAACAGCTCCCACGGCATCGGCAATTTTGCGGAATGCAACGAAATCAATCTCCCGGGGATAAGCACTGGCGCCAACCACAATCAATTTGGGTTGATGTTCCTTTGCCAGCCGCTCAACTTCATCATAATCAATAGTCCCGGTTGCAGCGTCAAGACCATACGGAATAATGTTATAAAGTTTACCGGAGAAGTTGACTGGAGATCCATGAGTCAGGTGTCCACCATGAGCCAGATTCATCCCGAGAACGGTATCTCCCGGCTTACAAACCGCCATATAGACCGCCATGTTCGCCTGAGAACCGGAATGGGGCTGAACATTCGCATGTTCTGCACCAAAAATCTGTTTCGCCCGATCAATCGCTAACTGCTCGGCGAGATCGACAAATTCACAGCCACCATAATATCTTTTCCCCGGATACCCTTCGGCATATTTGTTCGTTAGAACTGAACCTTGAGCTTCCAGAACGGCTTCACTGACAAAGTTTTCTGAAGCTATAAATTCCAGGTTATATTCCTGCCGCTCGGTTTCCTGAGTGATAATCTGAGAGATTTCAGGATCAAATGTTTTAAGATTCTCAACCATCGCTATCCTCCATAATTGATCAATAAAAAACGGGGCTATTCAATCAGCCCCGTTAAGTTTAATGCTTAATAACTTTTTGCTCAATAGCAGAAATTTTATCCAGTCGATTCTGGTGTCGGCCACCCTCAAATTCTGCTTCCAACCAGATTTCAACCAGTTTTTTCCCTTTTTCAGGGGTTAAGACCCTCCCCCCCATGACCAGGATATTGGCATTATTGTGTTCACGGGCCATTTGTGCCGTGAATTCATCGTGGACCAAAGCGGCTCGTACCCCGGGAAATTTGTTGGCGGATATTGACATTCCGATCCCGGTCCCGCAGATCAGAATCCCCAATTGAGCCTCACCTGAGGAAACAGCACCTGCCACCTTTGCCGCAAAATCAGGATAATCGACGGAAGCAGAACTGTTAGTACCTAGATCAGTATAGTCTACCGATTTTGTCTGCAACAGTTCCAGAATCGCTGTTTTCAACTCATAACCACCGTGATCACTTCCAACGACCAACATTCTGAACCTCAAATCTTACGAAAAGCGAGAGTAGCATTGGTTCCGCCAAAACCAAATGAATTTGATAGAGCAACCTGACACTCCGCCTGACGAGCTTGATGTGGAACATAGTCAAGATCACACTCGGGATCAGGCTCAATAAGATTGATTGTTGGCGGGACAACTCCATGCTTCAAGACCAGAGCGGAAAAAGCCGCTTCCATCCCCCCAGCAGCTCCCAGACCGTGACCGGTCATACTTTTTGTCGAACTGACCATCAGTTTCTGCGCATGATCACCAAAAACCTTCTTGATCGCCATCGTCTCGTAAAGGTCATTGAAATGAGTTGAAGTACCATGAGCGTTGATATAATCAACCTGCTCCGGGTTTAAACCGGCATTATCCAGCGCCATTTTGATACAGCGTGCTGCACCCTCTCCACCAGCGGCAGGTTGGGTCAAATGGTAAGCATCACTACTCAGACCATAACCGATAACTTCACAATAGATGTCCGCACCCCGTTCTTTAGCACTTTCATACTCTTCCAAAATCAGGATTCCGGCACCCTCGGCCATGACAAAACCATCACGATTTTTTTCAAAAGGTCGACTGGCCGTTGCAGGATCATCATTGCGAGTTGAAAGGGCTTTCATAACATTAAAGCCACCAATCGCAAGTTTGGTGATTGTTGATTCAGTTCCACCGGCAAACATTGCATCAGCATCACCACGAGCTATCATGTGATAAGCATCACCAATTGAATGAGTTCCGGTTGCACAGGCAGATACTGACGACAGATTTGGTCCCTTTGCACCGAATTTTATTGAGATATGACCGGGAGCCAGATTGATAATCAACATCGGGATAAAGAAAGGTGTGATCCTTTTATATCCACGCTCAAGCATCACCTGGTGATATTTTTCAATTGCCGGCAATCCACCCAGACCTGACCCAACCAACACGCCAACACGCTCAGCATTGGCATCGGTAATTTCAAGGCCCGAATCTTTCAAAGCTATATCTGCAGCAGCGAGGCCATATTGAATAAAGAGATCCATTTTTTTGATCTCTTTCTTTTCAATAAACTTTTCCGCATCAAAATCTTTAACTTCGCCGGCGATCTGTGACGGCAAATCAGAAGCATCAAAACGGGTAATTTTACCTATGCCGGATTGACCACTGGTAATTGCTGCCCAGTTCTTTTCTGTTCCAGTTCCTAAGGGAGATACGACACCAAGACCGGTGACCACGACTCTACGCATAAAAAATCTCTCTTTATATTTGAGTATATAACGGGTATCTGCAATTGTACGGTAGTAGAATGATTGGCGGTGTCAGATCATTGATCCGACACCACCAGTACTTTATCAGGAAGCTTTATTGATATAATCAATAGCGTTCTTAACGTTCTGAATTTTCTCTGCATCTTCATCAGAGATTTCTACGTCGAACTCTTCTTCCAGAGCCATGACCAACTCAACAGTATCCAGAGAATCTGCACCTAAATCATCCATAAAAGCAGCATTTTCTGTGACTTGTTCTTCGTCAACACCCAGTTGTTCTGCAATAATTTGTTTTACTCTTTCCTCAATAGAAGCCATTCACTTTTCTCCTTTTCAAGTTATGTAGGCTATCAAAATCAGCCCGTTATCTACATGTACATACCACCATTAACACCAATCACCTGTCCGGTAATATAACCTGTTTTTTCAGCGGCCAGAAAAAGAACTGCATTCGCAATATCCTCGGCGGAACCGAGCCTTGCCAACGGGATCTGTGCAGCTAGTTCCTGGCGTTTTTCTTCGGGAAGTGCATCGGTCATTGCGGTAGAGATAAACCCCGGAGCAACCGCATTCACTGTAATATTCCGTTTTGCCAGTTCACGCGCATTGGAACGGGTCAAACCCATCAAGCCGGCTTTACTGGCACAATAATTCGCCTGTCCTGCATTCCCCATCTGGCCAACAACCGAAGCAATATTGATAATGCGACCATAACGTTGCTTGGTCATCAACTTGGCTACCGCACGGGTACACAAAAAGGCCCCTTTAAGGTTTACGTCCAGGACGGCATCCCAATCGGCATCTTTCATCCTGAGTAGCAAAGCATCCCGAGTGATCCCGGCATTATTAACCAGAATATCAATTCGATCAAAGGTTTCTTTGGCAATTTTGACCATCTGATCTACATCAGCAGCAACAGTAACATTCCCCTGAACCGCAACCGCTTCTGTTCCTGCCGCTTTAAGTTCGGCAACAAACTCTTCGGTTGCCTGCAGATCAACATCAACCGCAACAATTTTAGCGCCTTGAGCTGCCAGTGCCAATGAGATACTGCGACCAATGCCACGCGAAGCTCCTGTCACTAATGCCACTTTATCCTGAACCATAAATTTCTCCTTCAGCTTTAAACCTAGATTAATATATCACATTACTCTTGAAGTTTTTTTAAACTATCCATATCACCGATATTTTTATGAACAGCAGCACGATCAAGTCGCTTATTCAGCCCCGAAAGAACCCGTCCCGGACCAATTTCCACATACCTGGTGACACCTGAATCCTTCATACTCTGAATAGATTCAGACCAACGAACCGGGGCACAAACCTGCTCCACCAAAAGATCTTTTACACGGGATTCATCTTGATAGGGAACCGCCTCAACATTACTGACAAGGGGGCAGGCAAGAGAGGAAAGAGTGACTGATTCCAGTTCTCCCTTTAGTCGCTGTGCTGCGGGAGCCATCAAGGGTGAATGGAATGGAGCGCTGACTGGCAACAACAGAGCCCGCTTCGCACCTCGATCCTTAGCGAGGACAATGGCACGTTCAACTGCAGTTTTATGGCCGGCGATGACGATCTGTGCAGGGCTGTTAAAATTAGCCGGAACAACAATTTCCCCCTGAGCGGCTTCTTGACAGAGAGTTAATAGATCCTCTACATCGATTCCCATAACGGCCGCCATTGCACCAACCCCAACCGGGACAGCCTCCTGCATGAAGGTCCCTCGTTGACGAACCGTTCGAACGGCATCGGCAAAAGAGAGTGCTCCACAACAAACCAAAGCTGAATATTCACCGAGAGAATGACCGGCAACAAAAGAGGGAGAGAAATCTGTCTCATCCTGCAGGACCCGCAACGCTGCAATACTGGTTGTCAGAATTGCCGGCTGAGTATTTGCGGTAAGTCTGAGGTCGCTTTCAGATCCGGAGAAACAGAGTGATTTAACGTCAAAACCAAGAGCGTCATTGGCTTCTTCAAAAATCAGTTTGGCGCTATTAAAGTTTTCTGCGAGGTCTTTTCCCATCCCCACATACTGTGACCCCTGTCCGGGGAAAACAAATGCATCCATCAATCACAAGTTCCTTGATCGTGTTCACTAGATTTATATGGCTTAAAGCTACCAGCGGATCAACGTTGAAGCCCAAGTAAAACCACCACCAAATGCCGCAGACAGGAGAAGATCGCCTTCTTTTAATAACCCCTGGTGATTTGCTTCATCAATAGCTATCGGGATGGTCGCCCCTGAAGTATTACCATACTTGTGAACATTAATAAAACTCTGCTCTTTAGTCAAACCGAGACGCTTCGTCGTCGCCTCAAGAATACGGCGATTAGCCTGATGGGGGATAAATTGTGCAACATCAGCACTGGTAAAACCATTTGTAGTCAATGCTTCTTTTGAAACTTCGGTGAGTGAACGGACCGCAACTTTAAAGACTTCATTTCCCTGCATACTGATAAAGGGGAGCTTGGCCTCAATCCCTTCAACAGAAGGGGGATATTTAGTCCCAAAACCCTTTTGGCAGAGGAGCTCAAAATATTTCCCGTCTGAATGTAAATGGCAGGACAATATCCCAGCGTCACCCTCTTGCGCTTCCAACAGAACAGCACCGGCACCGTCACCAAAAAGAACACAGGTATTACGATCGGTCCAATCGACAATCCGGCTAAAAGTCTCAGCACCTATGACGAGGGCTCTCTTACCACGACCCGACATAAGATAATCATCTGCACAAGATAAAGCATAGAGAAAACCACTGCAGGCAGCTGAAACATCGTAAGCAAAAGCCTTTTTCGCACCAAGATTATCCTGAACGATACATGCAGTTGCTGGCCAGGGATAATCACCGGTAATGGTTCCCATGACAATTAAGTCGACATCATCTGCCGTAACCCCTGCCATATCCAGAGCCCGTTGAGCAGCAATCGTCCCCATATCAGAGGTACATTGATCATCAGCAGCAATCCGTCGCTCTTCAATTCCGGTTCTGGCAACGATCCAGTCATGGCTGGTATCAACCATTTTTTCCAGATCGTAATTAGTCCTGATATTTTCAGGCAGATAAGATCCTGTACCAATAATACGTGACTTCATCTTCCGGTAACTCCTTTATCAAAAATCAAACCAACCCACATAAATATTAGAGTAAGTTGGCCAGTTTTTCATCAAAGCGAATCTTGACATAGTCACCCGCCTGGCGAATTGCAATACTAATCGCCTTGGGATCAGAGCTTCCATGACAAATAATCCCGACACCTGAAATGCCAAGCAGTGGAGCACCGCCATATTCCGTGGGATCGATTCTCTTTTTGAATGCGGCAAATGCTGGTCGACTGAACAAATAGCCAAGCTTAGCCCAGTAGTTCCGTTTAATTTCCTGTTTTAGCATTGTACCGATAGAAACCGCCAGCCCTTCTGATACTTTCAGCAGGACGTTTCCAACAAAACCATCACAGATAACAACGTCAACTGAGCCATTATATATATCACCACCCTCAACGTACCCGAGGTAGTTCAGGGATGGGTCTTTTAGTAATTTTTGGTGAGTTTTCCGGGTAAGGTCATTCCCCTTACTCTCTTCCTCCCCGTTAGAGAGCAAACCAACCCGAGGACGGTTTTTCCCGAGAGTGTGTTCAACATAAAGACTACCCATGATAGCAAACTGACAGAGATGCAGGGGCTTACAATCAACATTTGCACCCATGTCAAGAACCAATGTCTTATCATTGAGGTTGGGTAAAAAAGTACCAATTGCCGGACGATCTATCCCTCTGATTCGTCCCAGAACCATCATTCCACACGCCATAACAGCTCCGGAATTTCCAGCACTGACAACAGCTGATGCCTCTCCCTGCTGAACCAGATCAAATGCTACCCGCAGCGATGAATCTTTCTTCTTGCGTAGCACATCCGAAGGGGAATCATGCATACCAACAATTTCACTGGCATGATGGATTTCAAGGTTCAAACCACCCGTTTGATGGGTATTAAGCTCAGCCTGAATACGGTCTTTATCGCCGACAAGAACGACTTGATTTCCCCACTTCCGACAGGCAGAAACCGCACCAGCAACCTCAACAGCGGGTGAGTTATCTCCACCCATAGCATCAACGGCAATCTTAATTGTCATAGTCAGTATTCAACTAACTCAGACTTCGTTGCTGGCAATGATTTCTTTGCCTTTATAAGTTCCACAGTGTGGACAGACACGATGTGGCAATTTAGGCTCTTGACATTGTGGGCATACTGAGATGCTAGGTGCAGTAATCGCTGCATGGGAACGACGCATATTCTTTTTAGATTTAGAGGTTTTTTTCTTTGGTACCGCCATTTTACTTTCTCCTTACTATCAAACAAATGATTTTGTTTACTATATTATATATTGATTCAATGAATATCCCATATCAGGATTTTTTAAAATCAACACTGGCCAAAACATTAAACTTATTATTAAAAGGTTTCCTAACACAGTTACAGGTGTCTCTATTTAAATTGATTCCACATGAAGGGCAGAGGCCACGGCAGGAAGCTTCGCAAACCAAGCTTATCGGAACCGCCATAAGAAGCTGTTCCTGCAACGGATTCTGCAATTGCAGAACATCATCTTTATAGCTGATCAGATTAAGGTCATCAACTTCTAACTCAAGGTCCTCTTGATCCTCATTACTCTCAGGCTGAGGAGCAAATGTAAAAGCAAACGACTCAGTCAGGGAGCGTTTAAAAGTCCCCAGACAACGTCCACATTTTAACGTAACCACAGCGTCAAGGTTTCCATCAACCGCAACAAGTTGACCCAACCTCTGAAAACGTATCTTAAATACCAATGGTTCGCTGAATTTTGGTCCACCATCCTCAGCAATAACACCGAGTTCAGGAAATTCGCTCAAAGAACAAGAGTATCCTTGCTCCAACGTACCCCCTTTGATATCTTTTAACTCAAGCTGCACAATCACCACCTAGGCAAAAGATACAGTATAGAGAGAGACAAAGTCATGTCAAGTCAAAAGGGGCTCTTTCTAATAGTTCAAGATGGCGCACTTTCTAGCCTATTCAACGGTGTTTTGCAAGTTTTATTTAAAGGTAAGGATGAGGGATTAAGTGATAAACAACACAAATAAATCGTTTCAGGAGGCAACCTTGGCAGAAATAAATGTAGCGACAGAGATATTAAACCTAATTGAAATCATGGAAAAGTTACGGTCACCATCTGGCTGCCCCTGGGATAAGAGACAGACCCCTGAGAGCCTGAAACCTTGTATTCTGGAAGAAGCTTATGAACTGCTTGAAGCCATTGATAATCATGACAGCGATGAAATTTGTGATGAATTGGGCGACTTATTATTTCAAGTCGTCTTCCTTGCACAGATCTTTAGTGAACAGAAAAGATTTGGACTGGCTGAGGTAGCCCACTCTATTAGTGAAAAGTTACAACGCAGGCACCCGCACGTTTTTGCCGATGCAAGTGCCGACAGTCATGCCCAACTCTGGGAAGAGGCCAAACACCGGGAACGGCTGAAAGATGGAAAAAGTCACAAACTGAAAGATTGTATCCCTGCTAATCTTCCAGCCTTGAAAAAAGCGACGAAAGTGGTAAAAAGACGAAAAAGAGAAAACAATGCGACACTCATTTCAAGGCTACAAAAAAATACCTCTAAACTTTCTACCCTTATTGAGGGCCCTCCGGTAGACCGAAAACTTTTTGAAATAATACTGGGTGACCTGCTGTTCAATACAGTTCAACTTTCTCATTCACTGCACATTGATGCTGAAGATTTACTCCGTCAAAAAACCATCCAAGTTATGCAAGAAATGGATCAATAAAAGAGTTCTTTTCAGGTTATAAATAGCGAAGTTCGTGAAAAATAATAAGTTTTACAAACTGTCAACCAATAGAGTTGAAAACCTGTTGACAAAGCTGTTAAAAATATCAACGGCACACTAGAGAGGGGTGCGGCTAGCAGTTTGCCTATTTTTTAATCAGTTTATTTACCTAATATTTTCAAGTAGTTAGAATGGAATATAAAATCTCAATCAAAATACCATATAACTCTTATGAATAATTGACTCATTCTTATGAAAGGTTGTCCAGATGTTTATAAAGCTCCTGTTAGTGTTCACAATTGTACCAATAATTGAGCTATACGTTCTAATTGAAGCAGGTCACCAGATTGGTGTCGGTGCAACCATAGGGATGATCATCTTGACCGGGATAGCCGGTGCCTATTTAGCCAGAACTCAGGGATTTAATCTCATAAATAAAATTCAAACAGAGCTGAATCAGGGTCGGATTCCAGCGGAGGAATTGATGGATGGCGCAATAATACTGGCCGGAGGACTCTTGCTATTGACTCCCGGATTCTGTACCGATCTATTCGGATTCGTCCTTCTCACTCCAATGACCAGAAAAATCATTAAAGGGTGGTTAAAAAAGTGGCTGGATATCAAAATTCAGCGGGGTGAGATCAATTTTCGACAATTCTAATTTTGCTGTTTCAATTTCCACATGTCTTCATCAATCTCGACCTCTATTTCGCAATAGCTGCCACCCCTGCTGGATCTCATCCACTTTAAATAAGTAACAACAGCCCAGATAAATAACCGCTCCAACAGCAACAGCAGCAGATAACGCCAACGATTTGTTCAGCAATAAACCAGACTGTAGCCAATCCACAGTATTCAGCAGAAAAGAGACCGCCACCCCCATCAGCAGGCAGGCCGGTATAACTTTCAGAACTGGTTTATAGAGGGCCTTCTGGAAGAAAGTGCCGACCCGGCGCTGTAACATGATAAGCAGCATGAGGGCATTAAACATTGAGGCAATGGTTAGTGCGATGGCCAATCCGACGAATCCATAATACTGCATCAACAACGCACCAAGGGCTAGATTGACCAGTAACGTCCAGAATGAGATCACAACAGGGGTTCTGGTATCTTTCAGAGCATAAAAAGTTTGTGCGGCGATGCGGCTGTAGCCGACAAATATCAACCCAGGGGCATAACAGATCAAGGCTAAAGCGGTATTTTCAAGAGCCGTCAAACCAAACTCACCACCGAAGAAAAACAGGGAATAGATGGGTTTAGCACAAAGAATAAGTCCAACGATGGCAGGGAGAGTAAACAAGGTAATCAACGTCAGGGCAAAGGTCAGTGATTGCCGCATCCCTTCATGATCATCATCGGCAACCTGACGACTCATCATCGGTAAGACGGCCTGCGCCAGTGAGACGATGAATATCCCCTGGGGAAACTCAAACAGTCGTTGACCATAGTAGAGGTACGAGACACTCCCCTGGGGAAGAAACGAGGCGAGTAATCGAGTGACAATAATATTGATCTGATAGATCGCAACGCCAGCGATACCGGGAAGCATCAGGGTCATAATTTTGTGGAGATGTGGATCACCCCGAAAATTAAAATTAAATCTTAATCTGATTTTATAACGGCAGAGAACAGGAACCTGGATTAACAGTTGAACAATCCCACCTAACAGCACCCCGATTGCCAGAGCAAATATCGGTTTTTCAAAAAGTTGCCCCAACGTCAAAGCACTGATAATCATTGCCAGATTCAGGAACAGGGGGGACAGTGATGGGAGAAAAAAATGGCCCCGGACATTGAGAATCCCGGTGACCAGCGCCAATATCGAAACCAGACCGATATAGGGGAACATGATCCGGTTCAACTGATTTGTCAGCTGCAATTTACCTGCAACATGGCCAAAACCATAACCGATCCCCTGAACAATCCACGGCGAAAAAACAACCCCCAGCGTAACAATCACCAACATAATAAGTAAAAGCAGTGTCACGCACTTATTTGCAAGTTGTTCCGCCTCTTTTTCACCCCGTTGATGGAAGACCTCGGAGAAAATCGGGACAAATGCTGCAGTGAGTGAGCCCTCTCCAAAAAACCGGCGGAGCAAATTGGGAATTGTAAAAGCCATAAAAAAAGCATCGGTCATCATCCCCGCCCCAAACAGACGGGCGACAATAACGTCACGCACCAACCCGGCGACCCGACTCAAAGATGTCGCCGCAGCCATGACGATGGTTGCTGACGCTATTTTTCGACTTTTTGACATTTATTAATTTTAATCCCAGCTAAACCACGGTAACATCCTGAAGATGCGAATTTTTTCTTTACACATTATTATTTTCTAACTTGACAGAAGTCAAAGCGACCCTTAGTATCACGCAACTTTTGAAGAAAATTACATAATACAAGGAGAACAGACGTGGCAAACCATAAATCAGCAGCAAAACGTAATCGTCAAAATATCATAAAAAAAGCCCGTAACGCTCATATCCGCTCAACTATGCGTAATCTGGTCAAACAGGTCCGTGAAGCAGTGATCGCTGGCGACAAAGAAGCAGCCCAGACACTTCTGGCAAAAACAGTCCCTTACATTGCCAGAACGGCGACCAAGGGAGTTATCCATAAAGCAACTGCCAGTCGTAAGATCTCTCGCCTGAACAAACTGGTCAATACTCTCGGATAAAGAGAGTACGCAATAATTTGAAATAATCTAAAGGGACTACTTTTGTGGTCCCTTTTTTATTTACCCTTTTTTCAGGGTCAGTCTTAATATTAAGTTATCAAGCAGGGCCCCTGCATTAGCACCACTCGATTTCATCGCCAGGTCGGTCTCAAGAAACAACTCAAAGGCCTGTTGAAAGTCATTTCGTGAAAACTTCTTCCCCTGTCTGATTAATTCATCAACGACAAAGAATGGGACCCCGGCCACCTTGGCAATTTCTTGCGCTGGACGTTTTTTAACTTGTAATTCACGTACCTGCCAGAGTTGTCGAAAATGTCTGACCAGTAAAGAGAGGATTTTCAGTGGAGCTTCACCAGAAGCGTTCAATCGCTTGAGCAGAGACAAGCACTTTGCTACGTCACCGCGGCCCACGGCTTTACCCAGCTCAAAAACGCTCTCAACTCGCCCGCGCGAGACAACAGCCTCGACATCTTTGGTTTCAATCAGCTTGGCAGCACCGATATAGGTTAATAATTTCTCCAGTTCTCCATGGATCTCATGGAGATTACCATCCACCATCAAGCAGAAAAGATCCAGCCCATCTCTGCTGATCTGCACCTCTCCGAGAGTTTGACGGACATAGCGAGGAATTTCCCTATCAGTCAGTGGTTTAAACTCGATGAGAGTTCCATATTTTTTAAATTGTTGAAAGAATTTTCGCCGGTTATCAATTTTATCGGCAATAAATAACAGACAAGTTTCCGGTACCGGATTCTGCAGATAGGGGATTAACTTTTCCAGTTCGGCTGCCGGTAGTTGGTGTGCATCCTTAACCGTCACCAGTCTTTTTTCTGCAAAAACCGGATAAGTCATTGCTGCTTCAAGAATCAGTTCTGCAGTCGCCTGTTTTCCATAGAAAACATTATCGTTGAAATCATCTTTACTGGCGGGCAGAACTGCATCTCTGACAGAACGTGCTGCACTTTGGACCAGATAGGTTTCCTGACCAGAGAGAAAAAGAAGTTCAGGGATCTGCTGCGCCCGTAAGCGGCGATATAACTCATCAGCATTCATCAATCAAAAATCATCAAGCAGGCGATAAAAAAGGTCTTCAGACAAGCGGAGAATTATCTGTTGTAATGCTTGTTGTCGGGCAAGATCCTGAATATTTTTATCATCTGAGGCACGATAGGTTTCTCCCCAGCTAACAGAGCCACTCCAAAGCAGCTGATTGGTTTCAGTCTGTCGCAGCTCAACATCGATGATCATTTTCGAGAGATAGGTTCCGATATCATCACGACGATCATATGAAAGTGATTTATTTTTATAGCTACGAACTGTCCCCAGCAGGACAGCCTCCGACTCCTCCCGCTTTTCAACCTGAAGAATCTTCTTGTTTCGCGAAAAAACCTCACTGACCTGACTGGCAAATCGGGTTTCAAGGCGTGATTCAGTCGTCTTGTTGACAAAAAGCGGGATATAGAGCTTTTCAACCCCTCCGGGAAGATTACCGGTAGTGCCAGAGAAGTGATAACCACACCCGGATACACATAACAACAAAACAAGACAACTGAAAAACTTCATCAGCCCACCACAATATTAATCAATCGACCAGGGACGACAATAACTTTGCGCAGCTGCTTTCCGGCAATAAAACGTTGGACATTGGATTCTGATAATGCTTCTGTTTCAATAGATTGTGAATCTGCATCGACAGCCACCGTAATTTTACCCCGAACCTTCCCATTCACCTGAACAACCAGAGTGATCTCTTCAGTCACCAATGCGGACTCATCCCAGTTTGGCCAGCCAAAAGCCTCGACACTCTGCTGATGACCTAATGAAAGCCAAAGCTCTTCACAAATGTGGGGGACAAAGGGATTCAACAGAGAGACAACTGTTTCCAGGGCTTCACGCAAAACCCCCGGGTTTTCCTGCCGTGGTTTAAATGCGTAGATCGCGTTCACCAGTTCCATAATGGCAGCTATCGCAGTATTGAAGTGGAAACGACCATCCACATCCTCACTCACTTTTTTAATCGTCTGATGAGTCTTACGCCGCAAGTCTGCAGCATCACCCTCGATGGCATCAGGAACCGTCGCATCTTTAATCAGTTCCAGATTGTCACTGACCGCTCGCCAGACTCGATTGAGAAAACGGTAGCAACCCTCAACCCCCTGCTCATTCCATTCCAGATCCTTTTCCGGTGGGGCAGCAAACAGAGAGAATAATCTTGCCGTATCGGCACCGTACTGATCAATTAACTTATTCGGATCGACAACATTCTTTTTTGATTTACTCATCTTTTCAGTACGCCCAAGCTCAACTGGCTGGCCACAAATCGTACATTGGCCATCAACTACCTGCTCAGGATACAACCATCCATGCTCTGGACAGCGCTGTGTCTCTTTACAAACCATCCCCTGGGTCAGCAGATTGGTAAAGGGCTCATCGACATCAAGCATGCCTAAATCACGTAAAATCTTTGTGTAGAAACGGGCATAAAGTAAATGCATCACTGCATGTTCTATCCCCCCGATATACTGATCAACCGGCAACCAATAGTTAGCAACTTTTTTATCTAATGGACCGTCGGTATAATCGGGACAGGTGTAACGGGCAAAATACCAGGAACTTTCAACAAAAGTATCAAAAGTATCACTTTCCCGCCGTGCCGGCTTTCCACACTTTGGACAGTTCACCTGTAAAAACTCCTGATGCCTGGCCAGCGGAGAACCACCCTCCCCGGTCAATTTCACATCAAGCGGCAGTGTAACCGGCAAATCCTCTTCAGGAACCGGAACTGCACCACAGCTGTCGCAGTAAATAATCGGGATTGGCGTTCCCCAGTAACGTTGCCTTGAGACCCCCCAATCACGCAAACGGTAGTTGACCGTCTTACGCCCCTCACCACGTTCATCAAGGTAAGCGGCTATTTGCTCTTTTGCTGCTTCATTATCAACTCCATCAAACTGACCTGAATGAGTCAATACCCCGGGATCAGTAAAAGCCTCTTGCAACTGATCACCAACCAATTCTTCGCCTTCCGGCTGAATCACTACGCTAATTGGCAACTGGTATTTCTTGGCAAATTCATAATCACGTTGATCATGAGCAGGAACCGCCATCACCGCACCAGTGCCGTAACCCATCAAGACAAAATTGGCGAGAAAGATCGGAATTTTTTCACCTGTCAAGGGGTTGATACAGTAGGAACCGGTAAAAATACCAATCTTTTCCAGATCGCCACTGGTTCTGGCAACATTATCCTGCCCTGCAACGGTCGTGAGGAAGGCATTAACCTTTTCTTCCTGCTCTGCCGTCACCAGCTCTTTGACCAACGGATGCTCAGGGGCCAGGCTCATAAATGTTGCCCCGAACAGGGTATCCGGACGGGTGGTAAAAACTTTTATTTTGGTGTCATGTTCGGCAATGGGAAAATCAATTTCACACCCATAACTTTTGCCGATCCAGTTCCGCTGCATTGCCAGAACCCGTTCCGGCCAGCCGGGAAGTTTGTCGGTCCAGTCAAGTAGCTCATCGGCATAATCGGTAATCTTAAAAAACCACTGTTCCAGCTGTTTCGGAGTGACCAGGTTATGGCAGCGCCAACAGCAACCATCCTCCACCTGCTCATTAGCGAGAACGGTTTGGCAATCTTCACACCAGTTGACAGAAGAGCCTTTTTTATAGGCCAGACCTTTTTCAAACATTTTCAGAAAAACCAGTTGTTCCCAGCGATAGTAATCGGCATTACAGGTAGCCAGCTCCCGTTGCCAGTCATAGGAAAGCCCTATCCTCTTCAGTTGCTGACGCATACTATCAATATTTTCATGGGTCCACTTAGCCGGGTGGGTATCGTGCTCTATCGCAGCATTCTCAGCCGGCATTCCAAAAGCATCCCAGCCCATTGGATGGAGAACATTGAACCCCTGCATCCGCTTAAACCGAGCGACGACGTCCCCGATTGCATAATTTCGCACATGACCCATGTGGATCCGACCGGAGGGATATGGAAACATCTCCAGCACATAATATTTTTCTTTTTCTGAATCCATAGAGGCCGCAAAAGGTCGTGTCTCGAGCCAGATTTGTTGCCACTTTGCTTCAACATTTGTAGGATTGTACAGGTTATCCATATGACCTCCGCGACGATCAACAACACGTCGCTCGCTAAAATTGAGTATATACACGAAAACCGGCGAAGGCCGGTCTCGGTTACAAAATGAATATCAAGTAATATTGAGGAAAGCTAAATATTCCTCTATAATCATACCGTCCTGCGACAGGACAGTATTGTCTCTGGCAGACTATTTAGCTCGATAAGTGATGCGACCACGGGTTAAATCATAAGGGGATAATTCAACTGTCACACGATCACCAGGAAGAATACGAATATAATATTTGCGCATTTTCCCGGAAATATGGGCTAAAACCACATGGTCATTATCAAGCTTCACTCGAAACATCGCATTAGGTAATGGCTCGACGACGATCCCTTCAACTTCAATTGCTTCTTCTTTTGCCAACGTTGCCTCCTGATTATAAAAAACAAACTAAAAATAATGGGGTTATATTACATGTTCAACCAGAGCTGTCAAGCCTAAGAACAAGGCTTTAGCCTGACTGATATTCGGGATCAAGTAGTCTGCGCACAACTTCTATGAGGCGAGTCGTCTGCAGCGGTTTGGTAATATATTCATCAGCTCCGGTTGCAATAGCCCGCTCCCGAGTCATATCTGAACCTTCAGTCGTGATAACAACAATGGGAAGTTTCCTATAGAGAGTATCATTACGAATCAGGCTGACCAGCTTCAAACCATCCATCATCGGCATATTAATGTCAGTCAAGAGGAGGTCATACTTCTCACCTGATAACTGTTTCAGCGCCTCAACACCGTCACCTGCCTCGGTAATTTGTAAACCGGGAAGACGTTGCAGAGCGAAAATAATCAGCTGCCTCATTGTTGGTGAGTCATCAACGATCAGAACCTTAGCTGCATACATTCTTCACAAACTCCATCAACAAGTCCAAGTAAATTCCAAGCGGAGTTTAAAAGCCATATTTTAATTTCGGCTCAACAACCGCTCAATAGCTTCCATCACCATCGCTGACTTAAAGGGTTTTGTTATATACTGATCAGCACCAACCTCTTCACTACGAGCTAAATCTTCAGGACTTTTTTTGGCGGTTAAAAATATAATCGGAATATGGCGGGTCTTTGGATCCTTTTTGAGCTGACTACAAACCTCAAAACCATCCAACTCCGGAAGCATGATATCCAACAATATCAAGTCTGGTGGTTCTACAGCGACAGCCTCAAGAGCTGCCAACCCAGTTGCAGCACCCTGCACCAGATAGCCTTTCGTGGTCAGAAGAATGCTTTCTAATTTCAGTAAGCTCTCTTCATCTTCAACTATAAGAATTTTTTTCTGCATGAGTCTCACCTCCTGCTAACAAAACTTAAGATCATTATAACAAAATAGAGCCAATAATGGCTTTTTATTTTAACCCGCTTCCTGTAGTGCCCGTTCCATAGCCACCCCGGCTTGAGCAAGAAATACTTCAAAAGCATTTGCCGCAGGAATCGGCCGGTTGGAGGTAAAATTATCCCCGTACAAGAGGGCTATAACCTTTCCGTCGCTCACCAATGGACCGAGGAAAACCTTTTCGGGAACCCCATTTAAAAAATTCGTCAATTGTTCTTCTGCAGCCGAATTTCCCAGCGCAGCACGAACAGCAACTTTATCTTTTAGAACTTGAGAAAATAAAGAACCGGCATCAACCTGTAAACGCATCTTCCGGATAATCTCATCAGCAGAGGCATTGAGATCATACAGTCCAAACTGACCTACCCCAACCAGATGGTTCCCCCTGACATCAAAAACAATTGCTCGATCCATGATTTCACTGGCATAGCGAAGAATTAAAAGGATTATTCCACCACCAAGTTCAGGATGTTCCAGCTCTGCCAACATCCCCCGCAGGAGATCTAACCCGAAATGGCTCTGTTGTTCTTTCAGCTCCTTCAGTTCATGCTCAATCAGCTCATCGTCCAGTTTATCCTCACCACCCAACTCAGCAACCTTCAGACCCTTAACAATAAGACGCTGCGAACTGAGTCCCTTCTCAAGCATGAAATCGAGCGGATTTAGAAGAGCACTACCAAAGGTTTTTATCTCTTCCAGTTGAAAAGAAAAATGACCTTCATCCCAAGAGAAAAAACTAAAAATGATCTTTTCAATCTGGCCGGCAACAATTTTTTCAATTTCGACAGATGCAATTTGAAACTTATCAATCAAAATCTGCCCAAGCGGTTGATGTAAATCAAGACGTTTCTGCCAGTCTAAAGCTTCGTCAACCTGTCCTTCGGTAACCATATTGTTCTTACGCAGAAGTTGTCCGAGAGTTTCAGGAAAAAGAGAGGATGATGCACGGATAACTTGACCATCTAAAAATGATACCACTCCCTCCCCTTCGGCACTTTTCAGGGTTAATGTCCCCGACTTCTTGCTGAGGCTAAGAATTTGGAGGATGTCGCGTATCCCTAAATCATCTAAACTACCTTCAAGTGCCATAACTGAAAAATCCCTATTCCTGACAAAACGCTCTCAGAACTAATTTACAAATTTTCTTTAATTATTTTTCTTGCCTCGCCCCTTAAACTCGAGGCGGATCGGAACCTGACCGAAATTAAATTTTTCCCTGAAACAATTGACCAAATAGCGTTGATAGGAAAAATGAACTTTATCCGGTCGATTGGTAAAAAGAACAAAGGTCGGCGGTCTCACTGCTGCCTGAGCGGCATAATAAAACTTAATCCGCTGAAGACCAGTCATTGCAGGAGGATGCTTACTGACAAATTCTTCCAGCCCTTGATTTAATTTTCCGGTTGGAATTCGCTGATTAAACTCGGCAGCGACCTCCTCCACCTTGGACATAATCTTGCTGACCCGTTGCCCGGTCAATGCAGAGACAAACAGGAGCGGAGCAAAAGGGAGATATTTGAAACGACGCTGCACCTCGGCGATAAATTTCCCCATGGTTTGATCATCTTTTTCGGGTAAATCCCATTTATTGACCACGAGAATCAAGGCGCGCCCTTTTTCATAGGCATAACCGGCAACCGCCAGGTCTTGATCGGTGACGCCATCTTCAGCATCAATAACCATCAGAACAACATGGGCTCGATCCATCGCCTTGAGTGCCGTGACGGCACTATATTTTTCCACTAATTGACTGATTTTCCCTTTACGCCGAATCCCGGCGGTATCGATCAAGACGTAACGCTGCTGGTTATAGACAAAAGGGGTATCAATGCTGTCGCGAGTTGTTCCGGAAACCGGATTGGCAACCACCCGTTCATAGCCGAGCAGACGATTAACCAGTGACGATTTTCCGACATTAGGACGTCCGACAATCGCCATCCGGACTTCTCTTTCTTCCTCTTCGTCTTCAACAGCGGGAGGCAATAATTTTTCTAAATCATCAATAAGGTCATTAATTCCCCGCCCATGCTCAGCAGAGACGGGGTAGAATTTATCAATCCCCAGCGCATAAAAATCAGCGGTTTCTGTCTCCTGTTTTTCACCGTCAACTTTGTTGACTAAGTAAAAAATCGGTTTATCAACCTGTCGCAACATCTTGGAGATTTCAATATCTGCCGGAGTCAACCCATCTTTGACATCCATCAGATAAAAAATAATATCTGCCTCTTCAATCGCCAACTGTGATTGCTCACGCATCTGAATCAGCAAGCGATCATCACTGACCGGTTCAAAACCACCGGTATCAATCAACAAAAAGGGGCGTAAAAAACGTTTAACTTCAGCATAATGACGATCCCTGGTCACCCCGGGAAAATCTTCAACAATCGCTTTACGTTTTCTTAATAACCTATTGAATAATGTCGATTTTCCAACATTAGGTCGGCCAACTATGGCAACAGTTTTTATCATATAATAAAAAACTTTCTTGATTACTTTGTAGCAAAACCATGCAGGGCTTTTGATCCCTGCGGAAAGGGTGTCTGTTGCCCGGATGGCAACAGTCAAGCCCCATGGATGGGTTAATGCGTCCCTTGGAACAGGCAGCAAAAGCCCGTCCCACTTAAGCCGGAAATATTATTTTTTGGAATAACCCAGTTCCTTCAACATCCGCTCACTCTGGGTCCAATCCTTATCAACCCGCACAAACAGCTCCAAAAAAACCCGCGTGCCGAGCAATCGCT